>NZ_FYAJ01000007.1:0-184113 GCF_900185625.1 Photobacterium andalusiense | reverse complement strand
CGCTCGTCAGCATTGATAGCAAGCTATCAATCTGTTACCGCTCGACTTGCATGTGTTAGGCCTGCCGCCAGCGTTCAATCTGAGCCATGATCAAACTCTTCAATTAAAGTTTTGTTGTCTCTTTCGAGACGGCTCAATGAATACTGACTTCAAAACTAACTCTTCATAAATAAAGAGTGTAATTTTAAAGCTATTACCGCTTCTGTTTCTACAAAGAGGAACAGAATGGTAATGAATTGACTGTGCCAAACAATCTTCTCTATAAATAGATTAGGTTATTTGTATTGGTCACTCAGTTCATTGATAAATCTTTCGACTTAACTATTCAACGAGTGCCCACACAGATTGCATGGTCAAATTGTTAAAGAACAATACTGACTTTCGGTAACCGCTTGCGCCGTTGTCCGTGTCAGTGAGGTCGCATTATAGGGAGATTTTATTAGCTGACAATAGTTTTTTAATAAAAAAAAATCGTTTGAACATTATTTGTTCAAAACGATTTAATTTGGATTAAATTGTGTCTTTTTAGCGATGATAGCCGTTGTTTAATCAAATTCACTGTATTTAGAAATCGCGGTTTTAAGGGATACCGTCTGTGGGACACCACGGCGGTCAGCCCAACCTACCTTTACTTCTATAGTCCTTAGTGCGTCTGATAATGCAGGAGGAGAAACATTACATATCAATGAAAATCCGCTACTCACTGCTATATCTTCCATACAATATGTAGGATCAGCCATACTCGCAAAAGCAATCAAACCAGTCGCGCCACTGATATTACTGGCACGAGTTTGGTAAAACTCCATCTGTGCTTCTGCTATATAAAGTGCATCTAGAGTCTTTAATGCGTTTTCTGCTTTTACTTCCATATAGGCTTGCATCTTAACCAAGCCTAATACGCCAACAGAAAGCACCCCAAGGGCAATCACCACTTCTAATAGACTAAAGCCTTTTGATGTTTTGATATTAGAAGTCATGCCAAGATCCTTGTTGCCAAGTTATTTTATTATTTATAGGTAATGGATTTGTACCTCGATCATATGAAAAAACCATTCCGCCATTAATTGTTGTTAATCCACCAGGAGTATCAAAAACAATTCCACCAGTCGTATTAAACGAACCACCATCAATATATACCGAATTAATTTCTACTAAATGAGGAAATTGAACTTTTGTTGGCATTAAATTCCATTTATCGAGTAAATTAGAAACAGGATATATTGTTGGATCGATTAAATGATATACCGACCCGGTAAAATTAACAGATGCCCATTTAGCAATAATTCCATTTTCAATAACTAATACTTTTGGATCTGAATCTTGAGGTAAATCACTACCCGTACCTAAATCACAATCTCCAGTAACCCATACTTTTTTATCTTCATTTACAATTGAATCAAATGCATTCTTGATTTTTTTTCCGCAAGTATCATCACCTAGACTATCAACAGAGCCTAGAATATGTACAAATTCTCCTTTGACTTTTTCTAATTCACTTCTTTTTTCCCCAAAAAAACTTTCAAAGGGATCAAAATCTGGGTCATATACAAAATCACTTTTTAAATTATCTTTCGTATCATCATTAAAACTATCTGTAGTTACTTTTAAATGCGAACGATAACCTGCTGCACATTCTCCATTAAAACCTGGGTAGGGTCCATTTTCTATAGGATCCATAACCTCTAATTCTGTTTCAGAATTTCCAGGTTCTGTTTTATCAAATATAAAACGATTACTATAACGAATAGCTACACATTTATAATCACCATTGTTATGCTTTCCTTCAACATCAGGAGATATATCATAATCGCCAATTAATTTAAAATCAGATCTCGCTTGTATTGCGCCAGCTAATCGAGATGATATATTTATTTTTTTCTTCACCAATTTATTTGAAATTTTGTCATATTTACTATTAATATAATTATCAGCATCCACATCTACATCAGCTAAATTTAATGAAGTCTCACAATCATTAAATGTCGAACTTGCTCCTGAAATACTTCCCGCATATTGAATAGCAGCAAACCCACACTCCAACCCACCTTCAGCAGCCCAGTGTGCTTGTCTGGCTACGACTTCATTTTGGGTACGCTTAATCTGATAAAATAAATTCTTATATGAAGCTAATGAAAATAACAGCGCCACTATTAATAACATGCTGGTAATTAATAATGTCGTCATCCCTGACTGTTGATACTTATTCATTATTGCCAATTCCTTGTTTTAATCTGAATCGACTTCGAAGTACTTACTGAATCATCATTTTTTAAATGGGCAGCAAGAGTAATATTAATTAATTGACTGGTCGTACTAGCAGAACTTATGGGGGTATACCAATTCCTTGTTTTAATCTGAATCGACTTCGCGGTACTAATTGATGGATTAGCCCGTAAGTGAGCGACTAATTTAATAGTAAGTAATTTACTGGTTGCACTAGCCGATGATAATGACTGCTCAGTAATACTAAATTCATTCACTGCTAACTGATTTTGATCAAGAACTGACTGACCATTTTTACAAACGTCAGACATATTTTTTCCTGCAACCGTTGTGCTATAAAACTTTAGATTTTTAACTGTAACGCTAGATGAATCTGTTCCATCTTTGCTGTAAAAAGATCGTAGATGCTGGACAGTACCATCATGGTAAGCATAACTAATACATTGTTCATCTGAGCCTAATCCACTTAACGTAACAATATCCGTAGCACCGCTTACGATATAACTAGAGGATGCGCCTGATTGATATCCAGCTCTTAAAATATCTTGCTTTAATAATGACAAAGCATCATTAACATCTTGTTGTAATAACAACTCTAAAGATCGTTGATTCGCGGATTTATATCCTGATAAAAAGACTGAGCCAACAACACCTATTGCAATAAGACCAACCGATGAAGCAATAAGTAATTCAATTAATGAAAAGCCTTTATTCTTAGTAGCATTCTTTATAGCCATAAATTGCCCCATCAACACCACAAGAATAAATACGCCCAGTCATAGTGTTGACTGCTACTTTAACTTTATCTTTTGTTGGTATATTAAATTGATACCCACCAGAAAAATTAGGTTTGCCATTTAATTTATTAAATGTCACCACACCTGTTCTAAATGTCGTGTTTAATTCAATATTTGAAAAATTTTTACTAGAAACTTCTGCTAACGTAACCGCACCAGATGTTGTTTTTGATGTTATCGACCACGTAGGCGTTCCTGCATCATCTATCACAACCTGAATATTTTCCCCGCGCATCACCGCTTCTGATTTGGCTTGCACCAATAACCATTCGATTTCTGTCGCCAAGCGTTTAACTTTATTAGATTCAATTAAGCCATTAAAACTTGGGGCAGCCATAGCAACAAGAATGCCCATGATCACCACCGTGAACACCAGTTCCAACAGCGTAAATCCACGCTGGTTGTCACCATGGCGATGTATGTTATGAAAGTGCGTGGTAATTTCGCGAGCCATTCCCCAAATCCCTATAAACGTCATTCCAATCCCTAAGAACAACTTGATCGAGAGTTTATCACCACCGCAAAATAGCACCGTTAGGATATCAATCAGTTATCGAGTCAACTCGAATATTTAAGAGATTACGGAAGATGATTAAACAAAAAGGCGTGACGCTGATCGAAATGTTGATTGCGGTGGCTATCATTGGGGTATTGACTGCGATTGCTTACCCTTCATATCAGGATCATGTATTGAAGGGTCATCGTACTCAGGCGATGGGGGATCTGATTAAAATTCAATTAGCATTAGAGGAAAGTTATACCCAAAACAGTACTTATGATTTTACTATTGTCAGTGATGGTAGTTGTTCTTTTTGCGATACAGATAAAGACCGTTATGTATTCACGATCACACCACAAACCGCAGATTATATAATCACCGCTACAGCACAAACTAAGCAAGAAAATGATACTGACTGCTTAGATAATAAGAAATTAACGTTAAACAGTAATAGTAAAGGTTCACCTGAGCGTTGTTGGTAATATTTTCACTGGCTTCTTTTATGTTCAAACACGTGATAAATAGATCACGGATAGCTCGTACCTCTCTTCCGAGATGACGAATAATAACCTGCATTATTTCCTTTATAGTGAGGAGATTAGTTCTACTTATCCCACTAATTAAGTGGTTATATTTTATCGCCCTCGTGGGCATTCACTGTAGGGAATAACGGCATTGAACAACAAAAAAACCGCTACTAGTATTCACTAATAGCGGTTTTTATTTATTCTTTTTTACGACTGATTAGTTGGTTAAATCGTCGAAAAACTTTTTTACGCCGTTAAAGAAACCTTCAGATTTTGGCTTATGCTTACTCGCATCTTTGCCACCAAACGTTTCTTCTAATTCTTGCAGTAGTTCTTTTTGACGCTTGCTTAAATGTACTGGCGTTTCAACTACCAACTTACAGATAAGATCACCGCGTAAACCACCACGTACAGAATCAACACCTTTACCACGCATACGGAACATACGGCCCGTTTGCATTTCAGATGGTACTTTCAAACTAACACGGCCATCAAGGGTAGGAACTTCAACCTCACCGCCTAATGCTGCCATTGTGAAACTTACTGGTACTTCACAATGTAGGTTATTGCCTTCGCGCTGGAAAATGTGGTGTTCTTTAACATGTACTTGAACGTACAAATCACCCGCTGGTGCGCCTTGTTCTCCAGCTTCGCCTTCGCCACTTAAGCGAATACGGTCGCCAGTATCAACACCCGCAGGAATTTTAACTGATAGCGTTTTGGTTTCTTCTACACGGCCTTCGCCATGACACTTATCACATGGATCTTTGATAATTTGACCACGACCATGACAGTGTGGACAAGTCTGCTGAACAGCAAAGAAGCCTTGACGCATCTGCACTTGACCAGCACCGTGACAGGTACCACATGTGGTTGCAGATGAACCTTTTTTAGCGCCTGAACCATCACAGCTGTCACAACCAACTAATGTTGGTACACGGATTTCTTTCGAACAACCGCGAACAGCTTCTTCCAACGTCAGTTCCATGTTGTAGCGAAGATCTGAACCGCGCTGTGCGCGTTGTTGACGACGGCCACCGCCACCACCAAAGATATCACCAAACACATCACCAAAGATGTCACTGAAGTCTGCACCGCCGCCAAAGCCGCCGCCGCCACCGCCCATACCACCTTGTTCAAAGGCTGCATGGCCGTATTGATCGTAAGCAGCGCGCTTTTGGTCGTCTGTTAGAATTTCATAAGCGTATTTCACTTCTTTGAATTTCTCAGCAGATTCCGCATCACCCTGGTTACGGTCGGGGTGGAACTTCATTGCTAAGCGCTTATAAGCCTTTTTAATGTCACGCTCACTTGCGTCACGGGCCACACTTAACACTTCGTATAAATCACGTTTCGACATAACTTGATTGTCACCTAGCTAGATATAGTTACGGGCGTTAGAGTAACCTCAAACGCCCGTAATTTAAACAAGATGTTAACTAATAATAGCTAACGTTCTTATTTGTTGTCTTTAACTTCTTCAAACTCAGCATCAACAACATCGTCGTCTTGCTTAGCTTGTTGCTCACCAGCACCGTCAGCTTGTTGTGCTTGTGCTTTCTGTTGAGCGATTTCCATTAGCTTTTGAGAAGCTGCAACAACCGCTTGAACTTTCGCGTCGATTGCTTCTTTGTCTTCGCCTTTGCGTGCTTCTTCTAGTTCAGCAACAGCAGCTTCGATTTTTGCTTTCTCATCAGCAGGAAGTGCATCACCAGCTTCTTCAATTTGCTTACGAGTACCGTGAACAAGTTGGTCAGCTTGGTTACGAGCAGTTACTAGCTCTTCAAACTTCTTATCAGCTTCTTTGTTAGCTTCAGCTTCTTGAACCATCTTCTCGATGTCAGCATCGCTTAGGCCACCAGACGCTTGAATAGTGATCTTCTGCTCTTTACCAGTAGTCTTGTCTTTCGCAGAAACGTTTAGGATACCATCGGCATCTAGGTCAAACGTTACTTCGATTTGTGGCATACCACGTGGTGCAGCTTGAATACCTTCTAGGTTGAATTGACCTAGAGATTTGTTAAAGCTTGCTTGCTTACGCTCACCTTGAATAACGTGGATAGTTACCGCGCTTTGGTTATCTTCAGCAGTAGAGAACACTTGGTTCGCTTTTGTTGGGATAGTTGTGTTCTTCTCGATAAGCTTAGTCATTACGCCACCCATGGTTTCAATACCAAGAGATAGTGGAGTAACGTCTAGAAGTAGAACGTCTTTAACATCACCAGCAAGTACACCACCTTGAACAGCAGCACCTACAGCAACAGCTTCATCAGGGTTAACGTCTTTACGTGGCTCTTTGCCGAAGAATTCAGTAACTTTAGCCTGAACCATTGGCATACGTGTTTGACCACCAACTAGGATAACGTCGTTGATGTCGCTAACAGATAGGCCTGCATCAGCAAGAGCTACTTTTAGTGGCTCAAGAGAACGTTGAACTAGGTCTTCAACTAGAGATTCTAGTTTCGCACGAGTCACTTTGATGTTCATGTGCTTAGGACCAGTCGCATCAGCTGTGATGTAAGGTAGGTTTACATCAGTTTGTTGTGCAGAAGATAGTTCGATTTTCGCTTTTTCTGCTGCTTCTTTTAGACGCTGCATTGCAAGAGGATCGTGCTTAAGATCGATACCTTGCTCTTTCTTGAACTCGTCTGCTAAGTAGTTGATTAGACGTGTATCAAAGTCTTCACCACCTAGGTGTGTATCACCGTTAGTTGCTAGAACTTCAAATGTTTTCTCGCCTTCAACTTCATCGATTTCGATGATTGAGATATCAAATGTACCACCACCAAGGTCGTAAACAGCGATAGTGCGATCGCCACCTTGCTTGTCTAGACCGTAAGCTAGAGCTGCTGCAGTTGGTTCGTTGATGATACGTTTAACATCTAGACCTGCGATACGGCCAGCATCTTTAGTAGCTTGACGCTGTGCATCGTTAAAGTATGCAGGAACTGTAATAACTGCGCCAGTTACTGGTTCGCCAAGGAAGTCTTCTGCAGTTTTCTTCATTTTCTTTAGGATTTCAGCAGATACTTGAGGAGCAGCCATTTTTTGGCCTTTCGCTTCTACCCATGCATCACCGTTGTCAGCCTTAACAATTTTGTAAGGCATGATTTCGATATCACGCTGAACTTCTTCGTCTTCAAAACGACGACCAATTAGACGCTTGATAGCGAATAATGTGTTTTCAGGGTTTGTCACCGCCTGACGTTTTGCAGGTTGACCAACTAACGTTTCGCCATCTTGCGTGTATGCAACAACTGATGCTGTTGTACGCTCGCCTTCTGCGTTCTCAATTACACGTGGCTTGTCGCCGTCAAGTACAGCTACACAAGAGTTAGTTGTACCTAAGTCAATACCAATAATCTTACCCATCAGACAATCTCCGAAATTCGTTATATGTTCTTAACTACACCCAAATATCATATGGGTTAGCGGTTCGGGATAACCCCGTGACAAATACATTTAATGTCTTATGACTACTAGATAAGGTCGCCAGATTGCTTTTCAAGGGGAGATCCCAAAAAAAATGCAAAAAAATAAAAAAACCCACCGAAGTGGGCTTTATTTTGCAACATTATCAAGTAAACCTTGAATTGTTGATTGCAAATTACGCTTGCGTATTCACATTACCCGCAGCGGCTTTTGATACCATAACCATTGCAGGACGGATCACACGGCCATTAAGCTCGTAACCTTTTTGCATTACAGCCATTACTGTATTTGGTGCAAAATCAGTACTTTCTTGCATCGCCATTGCTTGATGATATTCAGGATTAAATGCTTCACCTTGTGGATCAATCACTTTTAGGCCAAATTTGCCAACTGTTGATGTCATCGTTACCAGTGTTAGCTCAACGCCTTCCATCATTGCTTTAGTTGCTTCGTTATTCTTGTCGGCCATTTCAATAGCACGCTCAAGGTTATCAATAACAGGCAATAATTCTTCAGCAAATTTATTTAGTGCGTATTTGCGCGCTTTATCAATTTCTTGCTCAGAACGACGACGAACATTTTCGCCTTCAGCACGTGCACGTAGAGCGGCATCTTTTACTTCATTTACTTCTGCATCTTTTGCTAATAGTGCCGCTTCTAATTCTGCAATGCGAGCGACATATAATTCTTGCTCAGATTCAACAAACTCACCCTCAACAGCTTCAACTTCGACAGCTTCAACTGCATCGTTTAGCTGCTCATCCTGTACATTGTGGTTTTTGTTAGTCATGCGTTGGTTCTCCGCCAAGATAAAAGGGGTTTTATTCACTCAGTAGCCTTGTTCAAATAAGCGCTACTTTTAAAACAGTCTTGAGCATATTATGGGGATGAAGTTCAATGATTCAAGCCAATATTGACAACAAACCACGACAAGTTGTTTTTTCTAAGGCTATACTGACCCACCATCATTTGTCGGAACAAGGACATGAAGCGTATTTTTAACACTATCGCGTTAATAGGCAAACCCCGTAATCCGGAAGCATTGCAAACGCACACTAGCCTTTATGAATGGTTGAGCGCACAAGGTTATACTGTGTTAGTCGATCATCGGTTAGTGAACGATATTGACGTACCTGAGCATTGTTTTTGTGATTTGCTCACCATTGGTGATAAAGCAGATCTCGCCATTGTTGTTGGTGGGGATGGCAATATGTTGGGTGCTGCTCGCGTATTATCTCGATTTGATATTTCCGTTATTGGTGTTAACCGTGGTAACCTTGGCTTTCTTACCGATCTTGATCCCGACGATTTTGAACAACAATTAAAGTTGGTGCTTGAAGGTGAATTTATCAAAGAAGATCGGTTTCTTTTAGAAGCCGAAGTGCACCGTCATGGGCAAATTAAAAGTCGCAATGCTGCTTTAAACGAAGCGGTATTACACCCAGATAAAATTGCTCATATGATCGAGTTTGAAGTTTATATTGATGACTGTTTTGCGTTCTCACAACGCTCTGATGGGTTAATTATTGCCACTCCAACCGGCTCAACAGCGTATTCTCTTTCTGGTGGTGGCCCAATTTTATCGACCAGTCTAAATGCCATTGCTTTAGTACCGATGTTCCCTCACACCCTGTCATCACGGCCATTAGTTGTCGACGGTGACCGCTGTATTAAATTGTTAGTTTCGCCTAATAATGGCAGCACGTTAGAAGTAAGTTGTGATGGTCAAGTTTCATTGCCTGTTAGTCCTGGCGATGAAATTCATATTTACCAAAGTGAACACCGCTTACAATTAATCCACCCTAAGAATTACAGTTACTACAATGTCCTACGTGGAAAACTAGGCTGGTCAAGTCGGTTATTTTAATCTGCACCACAATATTTATTCTAAAAACCAGCACATTAACCTGCTGGTTTTTTTATAACGATACGAAAAGTTAACCTAGGTCACATTTTCTCTGAATAATTATCACCTCAGTACTTTACTGGTTATAGATACAGTATATACTGTATGGAAAAACAGGTGTTGATTTAAACAGGTGAACACAATGCTCGCGCATATGACGATCTCTAACTTTGCTATTGTCAAAACTCTTCAATTTGAACTAAAGCCGGGAATGACCACTATTACAGGTGAAACCGGTGCTGGTAAATCTATTGCGATTGATGCATTAGGTTTATGCTTAGGCGATCGCGCTGAAGCCTCAATGGTGCGACCAAATGAAGATAAAGCTGAAATATCAGCCGCATTTTCATTGGCAAATAACCAAGCAGCTCGACGTTGGCTCGAAGATAATGAACTCAGTGATGGTGAAGAATGTATTTTACGCCGCGTGATCACTAAAGAAGGCCGCTCTCGTGGCTTCATTAATGGCAGCCCTGTTCCTGCTTCACAACAAAAAGCCTTAGGCCAACTGTTAATTAATATTCATGGTCAGCATGCACACCAGCAGTTAATGCGCCCTGAATACCAGCAACATATGCTTGATCAATACGCAGGTCACCACCTTCTGATCGATCGTACTCGCAGTGCTTATCAACGCTGGCGTCAGGCACATAATGAGCTCAAGCGCTTAACTCAAAGCCGTGATGAAAACGAAGCTCAAAAACAATTACTTCAATACCAAGTTAAAGAACTCGATGAATTAGCTTTAGGTGAAGAAGAGTTTACTGAGATTGAAGAAGAACATAAGCGTCTGTCAAATTCAGGTGAGCTGGCTATTTCAAGCCAAACCGCATTGTCTGTTTTGTATGACAATGACGACGGTAACGCACTCCAGCTATTACAAATGGCTTGTCAGCAAGTCAATAATCTTGGCGAATATGACAGCAATTTAAGTGCTATTCCACAGATGTTAGAAGAAGCCATTATTCAAGTTCAAGAAGCCAGCCAAGAATTACGCAGCTACCTTGATAACCTTGATATGGATCCACATCGGTTAATTTACCTTGAAGAACGTTTAGCTAAAATCATGTCGATGGCACGTAAACACTATGTGATGCCAGCAGAACTTTATCAAAAGCACCATGATTTACTCAAAGAGCTTGATAACCTCGATTGCAGCGATGAACGTTTAGAAGACATGGCGGCTAACGTTGAAAGTTTACGTCGGCAATGTATTGAAGCTGCAGAAAAACTAAGCAAAAGTCGTCAACGTTACGCTAAAGAGTTAGACCAAAAAATCACCGAAAGCATGCACATGCTAAGTATGGAGCATGGTGAATTTGAAATCGCACTGACCAGCGATCCAGAGCGGATGCTAAGCCCATTAGGTTATGACAGCATTAATTTCTTGGTTTCAACTAACCCAGGCCAGCCTCTACAACCATTAGGTAAAGTGGCTTCTGGTGGTGAACTATCACGTATTTCATTAGCGATTCAAGTGATCACCGCGCAAAAAGTTGAAACACCAAGTCTTATTTTCGATGAAGTCGATGTCGGTATTAGTGGTCCAACAGCTGCGATTGTCGGCAAAATGCTACGAAAACTAGGTGCATCAACGCAAGTAATGTGTGTAACTCACTTACCGCAAGTTGCCGGCTGTGGTCATCAACAAATGTTTGTTGCGAAGAAAACTACTGATGGTCAAACCGAAACTCAAATGCGTCCATTAACCACAGACGATCGTATTGCCGAGCTCGCACGCCTACTCGGTGGCAGTGAAATTACTGAGCGTACTCTCGCAAATGCGAAAGAACTGCTGGTCGCGGCTTGATTTAATTTCGCATCTTGGGCGAATATGAAATAAACTAAAACATTGATGCAACTATTGCTGGTAGTAGTAGTCGAATATCAAAATATATTACTTTTTTTCTTTACCGCTTTTTACTTCTGCCAAGAGCTTGTTTATCATCGCAGCAGTTAAAGCTAAAAAGCCAGGATGCTATGAGTTGGAAAAACATTGCAGCCCTAACCTTAGTGTTGGGCTTACTTAGCGGCTGTTCGGTCGCTGAACGTTTGGTTTATCGTATTGATATTGACCAAGGCAACTATGTAGAACAAAAAAGTGTTAATACCTTGCGTGTTGGCATGACGAAAACACAAGTTCAATATGTGCTGGGAACGCCTATGTTAGTCGACCCAAGTTACCCCGACACATGGAACTACATTTTCTACGAACAAAATGGTCATGATAAACCGATTCAAAAGAACTTGTTCTTAACCTTCAACAAACAAGCACAACTTGTGAGTATGAAAGGTGATTACAAGCAAGGTCCTAATTTTATGGATCCAATGAATTAACCTGACTTGTTAGAAAATGCTTGTTTTCAAACAATAAAAAAAGCTCGCTAATGGCGAGCTTTTTGTTGTCTGCGATAAAATCACGGCTATTTTTCAGCGTCTTTTTTGGCTTGTTCTGCACGCTTACGGCGGATCTCACGCGGATCGGCAATTAACGGACGATAAATCTCAATTCGATCACCATCACGCGCCGTCGCATCGAGTTTTACATTACGACTATAGATACCGACTTTATTGGTGTTTAAATCAATCTCAGGGTACATAGCTAGTATCCCTGATTGTTCTATAATCGCTTGAATAGGTGTTGTCGCTACAACAGCTAATTTCAACACTCGTTGTACATTAGGCAGTGCGTAAACAACCTCAACGTGAATTAAGGGCTGATCAGAATGCATATACTTCTCTTGCTCGCTGTGTGAACGCCTGCACCATATTGCTGGTCAGATCGCGAAAAATTTTACCAAAGGCAACATCAATTAAGCCGCTAGTAAATTCAAATTCTAAGTTTAATTCAATTTTACACGCTGTCGCATCAAGTTCAGTAAATGTCCATCCGCCGACTAATTTTCGAAAAGGACCGTCCACTAACTGCATCTGAATTTGATTAAAATCGACCAATTTATTATGCGTAACAAATGTTTTACGAATACCAGCCTTAGCAACATCTACCGATGCCATCATATGGCTGGTCGAACTTTCAATGATTTTACTGCCCGCACAGCCGGGTAAAAACATTGGGTAAGATTCAACATCATTCACCAAATTAAACATTTGTTGTGCACTAAAAGGCACCAGTGCCGAACGACTAATTTGTGGCATAGCTTCTCCTTCATCGAACACATCCTCACCCTGAAGATAAAATCTATTCGCTGCGTTTAGTCAATGATACCATTACTGGGCTATCGACCAAAATAACAGTTACCATCAAGCGGTATTATGGTAACGTCAATAGCTTATTCGACCAGAAAAATCACTGATATTAGATTTTGTTCTGGGACTGCAACAATGCTCTACGAGGTCAACATGGCTAAAAAACCAAAGCAAAGTAGCAATACTATTGCAAAAAATAAAAGCGCTCGTTTTGAATTTGCCATCGGCGACGAATACGAAGCAGGTATGGTATTACAAGGTTGGGAAGTAAAAGCCATCCGTGAAGGTAAAGTTAACATGACCGAAAGTTATGTTTTCTTACGTAACGGTGAAGCGTTTATTTCAGGCTTAACCATCGCGCCACTGAACGCGGCATCAACTCACGTAGTGGCTGATCCAACCCGTGTACGTAAGCTATTGCTTAACCGTCGCGAACTCAGAAAGCTAGAAGATTCGGTTAACCGTGAAGGTGATACCATCGTCGCTTTAGTGATGTACTGGAGTACATCATTTGTAAAAGTGAAGATCGGTACCGCACGCGGTAAGAAATTGCATGATAAACGCGCAGACAGCAAAGCTAAAGATTGGCAACGCGACAAAGCTCGTATCATGAAAGGCAATAACCGTTAAGACACCTATGCAACATGATGTTAGCATTTGAATAGTAATCAATCACTTGATGGTTGAATTACAATATAGCTATTGACCTAGTTAAATATTCTGCTAACATCGATCGCATCTGGGGCTGATTCAGGATTCGACAGGATCACGAAGGCTTGTGGAGCATGTCGAGGTGCGGTTTGCCTCGTTAAACAGCCGCAAAAAAATAGTCGCAAACGACGAAAACTACGCACTAGCAGCTTAATACCCTGCTGAGAGCGCTCCTGCCCTAGCTTCCGCTTGTAAGACGGGGAATAACAGGGGTTCAAACCCAAACGAGATAGCGAGGGATTCTTTGACTAGAGAGATGAACCGCGAAATAGAATTCTGGTATGTATTAGCATAGCGTGTCAATTCGCAGTGACGATACGAGAATAAAGATTGACTAAACATGTAGCGCCATCTGTTAGACTGATTTTGGACGCGGGTTCAAATCCCGCCAGCTCCACCAAATTCGTATACGAAGACATCCTAGGGTGTCCAGAGAGCCCACTAAGACATTGTTTTAGTGGGCTTTCTTGTATCTATAGGGTTCTAAGACGTCCAGTAGCATCTTTGATTTATAGGTACACCAATGGGTACACTGCGATAACGATGTTTATTTGGTGTACCCATTATGGCAAAAGTAACTACTCGGCTTACCGATAAAGAAATCAAATCAGCAAAAGCAGCAGACAAAGAATACAACCTATTTGACGGTGGAGGTCTTAGGCTTCGAGTCAAACCAAATGGTGCAAAACATTGGCTGTTGAACTACTACCGTCCCAATAGCAAAAAGCGGGCAAACCTAAGTCTAGGTAAATACCCCGATCTCTCACTCGCTCTCGCCCGTAAGCTAGATCAAGAAGCGCGTGAACTCCTCGCCCAAGATATCGACCCGCAAGAGAATAAGAAACAGCAGCAACAAGAACAACAAGCTACCCACCAGCATACTTTGTTTAATGTGTCTCAAGACTGTTGACACTTCGATAACGAACAAGCTTTCTTGTAAATGATTACAGTTTAATTGAAGCGAGCAATGTTTAATGTCCTTCGACAACCGGCCCGTCGCTCTCACTAGTAAATCATCTCATACGTTAGACGAAGCGGGCCCTAGTGAACCGCAAGCTTCTATCGGCTCTTTATCACTACACCCTTTTAAAACAGATGGTCTACTCTGGCACAATCTTATTAAAACTGAGCTTTGATAATCGCTCAGACATATAGTCAACAAATAATCGCAGTTGATAAGGAATATAGCGGGATTGAGCATATTGAAGGATTACCTCTCCTGAATAATTCCCAGCTATGTGCCAGTCGGGCAGAATCTGGACCAATGTGCCTCTTCGTAATTCTGGTTGAACAGTGAAATCTGGGAAGATGGCGATCCCTAGATTCCGCAGCACGGCTTCTTTTCGGATTTCAGTGTGATTCACCGACATGCGATTGTTTGCTTTAACGATGGTGGTTTGGTTTGCGCTTGTCAGCCGCCATTCGTTATCACCAGCCTGTTCACCCAGCGCAATGCATTGATGGTGTTCAAGATCATCGGGATGACCAGGTTCTCCAAATTGCTCTATATAGTCTGGGCTGGCGCACATCATCAATTGGGTACGCGTTAGTGATTTTGAAATAAGCCCTTCGATTGGCTGATCCGTCAGCCTGAAAATGACATCAATTTCCTCTCCAATCAGATCGATATAGAGGTCCGATACCTTGAAGTGAATCGTGATCTTTGGATACTCAGCCATAAAATCCAGTAGCAATGGTGACAGGATTTGCTTGGCGAATGCCTTCGGTGCCGCCACTCTGAGTACGCCAATAGCTTCATCCTGGGTGCTTTGAACCGTTTTGACGGCTAGCTTGGCGGATTCCAGCATGGATTTGCACTGTGTATATACCTCCGTCCCGGCAGTGCTCATTTTCACCTGTCGAGTAGTACGCTCCAGCAGCTTTGTATGAAGGCCTTTTTCCAGTCGATTGACCGATCGGCTGATTGAGGAAGGCGCGAGTCCCAGTTTTTTACCTGCTTTTGAGAAACCGCCTTCTTCAACAACGACAACAAATACAGCCATTTCGGGCAGAAGGGGAATTACCTCATTATTGTTCACTGTGCAAATATCCTTTGCTTTTGGGGTGTATTGTTCCTTAAATGTATCTAATTATAATCATCATTGTCAATTTGATAGGGATTCATTTCCAAACACTAAAAAGTTTAAGGATAAACGATGAAGAAAATCAGAAGTATTGCTGATATTTCAGCTCTCAACGGACAAGTAGAACATATATTAATCCTGTTCAGCGGTGGTTTAGACAGTACTTACTTATTGGAACTTCTGAAGGATTCTAATGTAAAAGTAACCGCATTGGCGGTCGATATGGGCGACGGTATTGATTCAAAGTCGCTCTCTCATATAGCCGATCATTATGGTGTGGACCTGATCATTGAAGACGGAAGGCAAAGTTTTGTGGAGCACTCCATTGTGTCAGCAATTCAAGCTCAGGCGATGTACCTGGGTGATTATCCGGTCAGCTCTTCTCTTTCTCGACCAGTCATTATTAAGCATGCCGTTGAGATTGCAAATAAACTGAATTGTGGCGCGATTATTCATACCGCCAATCAATCACAGAACAGCCTGCGCAGGCTAAATGAGGCCATTGTATGAATCATTGTTTCATTGGGCAGTCTGGAATCCAGACTTTCAATTGGCAGACAGCAATCACTCCGTCTCAATTACATTTCAAAAGGGCATGCCGACCCGAGTTAATGGCACTGTGATGCCATTAATTAAGATGGTGGAATACCTCAACAAGCACATTGGCAGTTATCAGATTGGTCGCTACATCGGTTTTGATCACCTGGATTACGATGAAAAAGTGCTGGAGATAAGAGAGGCACCTGCAGCAAGCGCTCTTATGAGCGCCTATCGGCATCTGGAAGTCGCCGTACTTGAAACCGAGTTGCTACGAATGAAAACCCTGCACAGCCAAACCTGGACTAATGAAGCCGTTGAGGGACGTTGGGGAAGTCATTTACAGCAGGCGACACAGGCGTTTATCAGCCAGACCGCTCAATCCATTTCAGGAACAGTGACCTTTTCGCTATCACAGGGGCAATTGTTTTTGTCTAACATTGTCGCGGATAAAGCGCGGTACCTAACCGATCGTGATAACTGGGAGATTCAGGTAGCCCACGAGCGAAGCCAGAGAACAATTACCACTGAAAATATATTCCAGTTAAACAAAGCCTCAGCATAAAGGAGCATTCAATATGAACATGTCAGTCAAAATACCAAACGCAGTTAAATATTTTAACCATATTGAAAAGCTGAAACAGGATTGCTTCACGTTTATTGCGTCAATGATGATTAATCGACACAACGTCTCCGGTGGCGTTACTACTCTTACGGATGCGGATCGCCAACCTAAGGCAACCGCTGAGCTAACAAATCCTTTTGATATTGTCATAGCTGACGATGCCAGAACTATGCACGATGTGAGCCCAGTTGAAGTATTGGACAATGATACACTTGGCACCAGAGATGTTTTGGTCATTGCATTTACAAAGTTGGAGCAGGTGGCCTGATGAATACGACAACTCAAAAAATATCTAAAAAGTTTGCCTTTCCAACCATAGAAGTCCTTTTACTGTTAGTGGCAGCATTTTGGGGGACAAGTTATGGGATGACAAAGTCTGCGTTGTTGTTTACTGGCGTCTTTGTTTTCATGGCCATTCGCTTTTTACTGACGTTCTCTATCTTGTTTTTCTCTACAGTGAAAGACTTCAGGGCCGGAAGAAATAAGGATTGGAAAGTTTCAATTCCTACTGGAGGAATTTTACTGGCAATTTTTTGCTGTGAAATTATTGGTGTGTCCATTACCTCGGCCACTAATGCCGCATTCCTGATCAGTCTGTCGGTGATTCTGACTGCCTTTTTGGAATTGATGGTGAATAAGCAGCGATTAAGTAGGCAGTTGTTGATGCTGTCTCTGATCTGTGTGTTGGGTGTTTACCTGCTGACATATGATGGCTCATTGTCGTTATCGCTTAATACCGGTGACTGGTTGATTTTGACCGCAGCACTATTGCGTGGATTGATGGTTACCACAACCAAACGCTTTACTGAAAACCGTGAAATTACTTCGTTGAGCCTGACAGCTTTGCAATCGCTGGTAGTTGGTTTGGGAGCGGTCGTTCTTGCGTTTACCTACGGACAAGGGCTGACGCTGGATTCTATTCCCAATAGCATGGAATTCTGGTTGATCACGCTCTACCTTGTATTGTTCTGCACACTGTTTGCTTTTTTTGTTCAGAACTATGCAGTACGAAGAACCTCTCCAACGAAAGTGTCCATTTTGATGGGCAGCGAACCACTTTTTGGGGCGATCTTTGCGGTACTATGGTTGGGTGAATCATTGAATGTTGTACAGTGCATAGGTGGTGCTGCGATTGTTGGTAGTGTATTGATAGCTACATTGAGAAAGAACAGTAACTAGTATCTCAGTAAAGCATGCCAGAAAAACTATGAAAGAGAAAATGAAGGGACAGGCACTAAATAAAGAGCTTGTTCCTTAGCACCTAGCTCACTTGAATCGAGACTTCAAAATGGAGTCAAAAGCTTAGTAGGACACACACCAAGTTAAAGATGTGTGTTCCTCTTCCAGCGACAACCAAGGTGCGGACATCAGTAACCTCTACCTGCACCATGGTCGTCTAGGCTCCACTGTGCAAGCGCTGGATGCGATCAACCTCCAAGAATCGTATTAAGCTGTCTGAAGATCCAGAAAAATTAGAACAATATAGACAAAAGCAGCGAGAGCGTGAACGGCAGCGATTAGTTGAGATAAGAGCTAATGATGCTCAATGGGATGAGTATAAGGCTAAACAGCGTGAGTGGTACCATTCACTGAGCTATGAGGACTATTTGCGGATATTTAAGGATGGTAAGTCGCCGCTGGATGAAGTGACTTTGAGGCTGATTGGTATTATCTGATGTCGTACAATATAGAAGGTGAGCAATATTATGTTGTTGTTCACCTTGATTAAAGAAATATACTATATGTAAAAATTACTCTTGCATGGTTTTACAATTAAAGCAGTAAACTCTTCCTTTAGGGATATGTGCAGAACAATTATTACATGACCGTGATTTGTAAGATGGGTCATAATATGAAGTAAGTAATCGAAAGTCTTGAGTTATAGTCTTTTTTTTGTTTTTCTCTAAACTTTTTTTGTTTTTCTCTAAACTTTGTTGTTTGAGCATTTCTTCCTTTAAACTACCAATACGCTCTTGGATATAAATACCAGTCGCTTTTTCTTGATTTCCTTCAGCTTTAACTAAAGCGCGTGCCATAGAAGCATAATGAATATCTCCAGACTGTAGTTCATTGTATGCGCGTGCATATACTTCGTTATCTCCAGACTCTAGTTCATTGTATACGCGTGCATATACTTCGTTATCTCCAATCATCTGCTTTTTTTTTGAACGAAATAGATTAAACATTTTTCTAGTCAACCTTTAGTAATTTACTATTAAATACAGTCGGTAGCGTATTTTAGTTAAAAAAATGATATGGATATAGCATTTAAATCAGGATGTTATTTTTAATTTGTAAGATTTAGTGATTTTCTATTTAATATGAATTTTGACTAAAAAAACATTTCATTCTTAGTTTTTTATTTTTTATAAGTATACCCCAACAAAACCAGTTCACTTCATCCCTCAACCAGTGTTGTAGTATATAAGAAACCAACTTAAATTGAACCGATAGGTGATGAAAATGCTAATCCGTGGCTACCTTCGTGCGTCAACCACAGAACAAGATGCTCAACGGGCAAAAGAAGAACTTAAAGCCTTTGGGACGAAGTTTGATCATCGTATTGCTGGCTACTACATTGAAAACCAATCTGGCACCAAGTTAGAACGTCCCGAACTTAATAAGATAATTGAAGATAGCGAAGCCGGTGATGTGTTGTTGATTGAAAAGATGGACCGTTTAACTCGCTTGCCCTGGGGGGAATGGAAAACTTTAAAAGCTCGTATTATGGAAAAAGGGTTAATTATTGTGGTAGCAGATCAGCCCATGACTCATACCGTGTTCACTTCTGGTGAGCAAAACAGCATTACTCTGGCCTTAACCGAATTTATGTTGGATTTAGGCGCAGCGATGGCCCGTGATGATTACGAAACTCGCCATAAACGCCAAGCACAAGGCATTGCGAAAGCAAAAGCAGAAGGTAAGTATCGTGGTCGCCAACCTAATTTAGCCTTACATCACGATATATTAGATCAACTCACACTAGGACGTAGTTATTCGCAGATTCAAGTGAAGTTAGGGTGCAGCCGAGCGACAATTGCGAGAGTGGTAAAAGAAAATTAGCATTCCATATGAAAATAATTTAATCACCTATCATTGTTTTAATTAATGATAGATGATTTTAAAATATATGGATTTATTTTTTCTTTATATTAACCCACGTGTTTGTATATGTTTTTATTAGCTTTTTCATTTCTTTATTTATGTCATCATGCTTTTGAGGGTTTCTGGACTTTGACAGTTGTCTTTCCAAAAATTTAGATGATAATTTTATAATTAAAATTCCTTTTTTATTATATATTTCTCTAACCCATTTTAGCTCTGTATCTTTCGATATGTTATTATCTTTATCCCTATTTATAATAAATGCTAACTTTATATCTTTATTGAATATTTTGTCAGAAATTGATAAGTAGTCGTTTCGACTTAAACCTTGTTTGTTATATATATTAATAAAAACTTCACTACATTTATATTCATTAAGTATTTCATTCCATATGTCTTTATTTCCGATATTTGTGGCAGATATGGTTGAAAAATTATTTTTTTGTGTTATCTCTATATTAACCAACTCTGCAGCCAAAAGTACTTTTATGGATTTTAGCACCCAAGAGTAAAAATCTAACTGTTCTTCATGTCCTTCAGCAATTTTATTTAAGTCAGATATTAGTGTCCCTATTTTTTGCTTTCTAAATTCTTTATCTATTGAACTTACTTCTATGTCATATTCATCATGAATATCTTCTGCGTTATTTATATTTAAACCTATATTTTGGTTATTTAATGCAAGTAAGTAACATGGATGTATTAGAAGTTTTGAGTCGGGGTTAAAATCTCTATCAGGGTCTTTACCGTCGTGGCAAAAAACATAAGAAGAAGATGTATCATTATATAATCCTATGAATCCAACACTATATAAACGTTGGATTACTTGGGCTGGATTATCGCTTAAAATCAAGTCCTGTTTGAGTAATTTATCAGAAACATCATTATTATCAAGTGCTTTGTTTATAAGATCGCAAGCTATATTAAGTGTAACTTCTTGTGGTTCATTACTGAAGCACTTAGTGAATCTCTCTAAGGCAGGAAAAACTGTTTCATATTCTTTATGTAAATCATTTAATCTATTATTAGATATTGTTTTTGCAGTTGCATCTATGTCTTCAAAAATAATATTTGTTCTATTTTGGCTTCCTGCTCTTAAAAAAGCATCATTCAATAAAACTAATATATCACGAGGTCTATATAGTGTTAGTTTTAATGCAAACCTAAAGCCTTTTAATGATTTTAATTCATCTGCAGTATGTGCATTCCACACTCTAGTATTATTTTCAACATTAGAGTTAAAAGCAACTCTTAATCTATTACATACTAAATTAAATAGATTGTATTCATCCCAATGAATTCTTAATGTCTGCCCTTCTATATTTCTTGTGAAGTCAGGATCATTTTTCGATATTGCTCTATATATGTTATCTCGAATGAATGCGAAAGCAATTACTTTTTCTTTAAGAATATGCTTTATATCTATTACTGATTGGACAAAACCATCTACAATCGCGACCCCTAAGTTGTCTGGAGTATATCCTTCATCTAATTTGTCAGCAAATAATACAAATTGAAACTTTCCTTTTTCTGCTGCTTCTAGTATCACTTCTTCTAATAAGTCTAATTCAAAAGCATCAGATAAATCGGCAATTCTAGACTCGGGTGATTTATTTTTATCATCAGATTCTAAAATGCTAATTAGTTTCCTTCTTATCTTTCTTGTAATATTATTTCTTCTTGATCCCCAATCAACAATATGTGATTGTATCGAATGTATATCCAAGAAATTTTTTAACTTATAATGATTTACCATTTCAGTTATAACTTCCATATATATGGCATATCGCCAAGCAAGTTTACTACCGGCTTTTATATGTAGGTAATTATCACCGAATAATTTAAGGACATCACGTAGACCTATTATTTGTTCTTCAACGGGAGTTATAACTAATACTTGGGTCTTTTGTCTATTTTCCCAATGTTTAGATAACATATGTACTAATGCACTTTTTCCTGTTCCTCGACGTCCTACAATAATGCAACGGTCATATGACTCTAATAATGATTTATATTCGGTTGTCTGCCAAAAAGAATTCTCAAGCATATTAACATCATGCTCAGCTCTAATATCACCAAGTATATTGCCTTTCATATTATTACCAACTAAAATTAATTAAATTTATAACATTTCAACTACTAGTTTTCTTCCTTTATCTGTAATTATATAATTATAATTATCTTCTTTTTTGATGTTGTTATTATTTTCTAAATTATTTATGTGGTAATAAAAAAAACCATGTTCAATTTTAAGGTACTCTCTTATTCTTTCTGCTTTAATACTTTTAGGTGTATTAAAAAGTACCTTTAATATTGATATTTGTTCTTCAGGGATAATAATATTTTCACTAATACTTTCCGTTTTCTCTTTTTTTGTGATTGTTTTTTTTAATTCTCTAACAGAATTACCAAGTGCAGCTTCTGAACTGTCTTTTTCCCATGAAGGATCATAAGTGAGAGTGTTAAAACCAGTAAGGTCACTTGGCATTACTGGGCTAGATTCTCCTCGTGGAACTAAGATAAAGCAGTTTTTCCTTCCATATTTGCCAATAAACATTCCTAACTCAAGGTATAAGTTGTCTCTTGCGACATTTACATTTTCGCCTCGTCGAGTAACGATGTCATCTGGAGTCATTACAAAAAGGCCATATTCATGTTTTTGTAATGCAATCTCTAGTTGCTCTAATGGATAGCCATTAGAGGAAAAAGTGCCTTGCGTCCAAATTTCAGCTCTAATATGGCTATGCTCTAGAAGAGCTTTAACTGTTTCTGCTATTTCTAATCCCTCAACAGAGGAAGCAATAAATAAATTTGATATATGATTCATTATAAATTATCTCAAGTATAATATTCTTTATTGGAATTAAAAAATATAATTTAAAACTATGAATATATTTAAATAAAAATTTCTCGCTGAGAATAGAGGTCAAAAGGGATCATGAAAAGAAAACAAGTAGAGTTATTAATATATGGTTACAAAAAATATTAAGAGATTTTTATTATTTTATCGTTATTACTTTACTTAGGTTGTTTTTATTTATAAATCTCTATTTTTGAAAGCCGATTTATTATTAATATGGTTCAATTGTTCATACAATAGTTTTATCTAGCTGCTTTTTCTTAGCTATATATATACATTCAATCCATACCATCACTTACCGATACAACCGCCCAAACATGTGCATTTGCATGGTGACTGCTTTACCACTCTCTTTCTCAAACGTTAACCAATCTATGATGCTCTCACCTGCATTGAACTTAGGATGCCCATTCATGCTATCGATCTTAATCGTGGCGTAGTCTTGATGCCGCTTAATGTTAAGTCCACTTAGACTATGGCCATCAACAATATAAAGGGTGTTGTCGTTGGTGGTGCAGCTGTTGGCCGTGGGTTCGGTGGTGGCAATAACGCACCAATCATCGGTATAGGTTTTGGTGTCAGTGAGGCCTACGGTGTGCAGATACACTTGTTTGTTGCGCATCACTGCTTCAGATTTTGCGGCAATGAATAGCCCTTTGAGTTCGGTAACCGTCCGTTCTACTTTATTACGTGCCATTAGGCCATGAAAGCTAGGTGCGGCTGCTGCGAGGACTATTGCTAAAATAGCGATAGTGAAAATTAACTCTAATAATGTAAACCCATTTTTATTCAAATTGTTACCTTTATTTGTGTATTACATTTGTACTACATTATAAGAATTTGAAGCGGTTAGCTTTCCACTCTGAGCCGTCGATTAATCCCTTGTCGTAATAGCCAGCCCAATCGAACAACTCAACAACTCAACAACTCAACAAATGTACCACCCACCAAATACAACTTAAGAGTTGTATTTAATCTAACGGCTCCTCCTCGCTTCTCGAAAACTCGCCCCTGCTTCTAAAATCTCGCCCCTAAAACCCACCATCCTAATTAACACTTAATTGGTAATAATCTTTTGCGTTTTATCTGTATTGTTTTGTTTTTGGTAATTGTTAATATAGCTCCATCGAAACGCAGACAGCGTTGACAAACAATGATAAAGATAAGGTTATACAACTCATGAAAACAGTTATTAAAGCAATTATCGCTACCGCTATTATCGCCACTTCTTACACTGCATCAGCACGTGATGGCGCATTTACTGGTAACGTTAGTTTCAATAACCAAGCCAATAATGCTGTTGTTGCTAGCCACTACGCTGTAAGCGGCACTGCTGACAAATCACATTCAGGAATTGTGGTAACTAACAAAAACAGCCACATGAGCTTTAATGACAAACTATTATCAGCAGCTGATAAATAATAATAGAGCATTAGAGTTTCCCTACTTTAGTTAAAAACAATTATTACTTATAAGTAATAGTGTTTTAGTTTTTACTCTATTGTTACCAAATTAGCGAGGTGTAGAATGGCTGCATCGACACAAACAATAACCACTAAGTTCGATATAACAGCAGCCGTTATTCGTTTTTGAAACGCGCAATCAAACAGATTCAGACTTATGGCTAACGCGGTAAGTCACTATAAATTAATAAATAATTATCGGAGTTTTACTATGAGCAATGTATTTTACATGCCACCTGTAACCTTAATGGGTCCTAACGCTATTCAATCTCTAGGTGCTGAACTTGCATCAAAAGAGCTGAAAAAAGCCCTTATCGTCACTGACAGTGTGTTAGTTGAAGTAGGTCTGGTTAGCAAACTAACTGACGAGTTAACTGCACATAACCTTGAATACGTTATCTATGATGGTGTGCAGCCAAACCCTACAGAGAAAAACATTGAAGATGGCCTAGAGCTACTTGCAAACAGCAATGCTGATTTTGTGATTTCATTTGGTGGTGGTTCATCACACGATACAGCGAAAGGTATCGCATTAGTGGCTGCTAACGGTGGTCATATTCGTGATTACTCAAAAGGTGTGCATCTATCTAAGAAACCACAACTGCCATTGGTAACCGTGAATACAACCGCAGGTACAGCTTCAGAAATGACAGTATTTGCTATCATCACGAACCAAGAAGATGAAACCAAATACCCAGTAGTTGATAAGCACTTCACGCCTATTATTGCAGTGAACGATTCAGAGCTAATGGTAGCAATGCCTAAGTTCCTAACGGCAACCACAGGTATGGACGCATTAACGCACGCCGTTGAAGCGTATGTTTCAACAGCTGCAACGCCAATTACTGATGCATCTGCAATCAAAGCGATTGAGTTAATTGTTAACAACTTAGAAGCAGTAGTGAATAACGGTCAAGACCGCGCAGCACGTGATGCAATGCAGTACGGCGAGTACCTTGCTGGTATGGCATTCTCTAATGCTTCTTTAGGTTACGTTCACTCAATGGCACACCAATTAGGTGGTGTTTACGACCTGTCACACGGTCTATGTAACGCAATCTTATTGGCTGAAGTTTCACGCTTTAACGCCAAGCAAGTACCAGAGCGTTTTGTTGATATTGCTAAAGCAATGGGTATCGACACCGCCGCAATGACGCAAGAGCAAGCCGTTAATGCTGCCCTTGAAGCAATTGATGCACTATCTGAAAAGGTAGGTACTAAGCAACGTTTAACTGACCTCGGTGTAACGGAAGATAAACTCGCATTCATGGCACAAAATGCCCTAAATGATGCCTGTTCTTTAACTAACCCACGTCAAGCAAGCTTAGAAGAAATCGTTAATATCTTTAAAGCACGGATGTAATTACCCTGACTATCGGTAATTAATCTGTCGAAAAGGCCGCTGATTTATCAGCGGCCTTTTTTTATATCTACAGCTTTGGCCTGAATATAGTTACACATAATAAACATAATATCGTGCTAGATTAAAACAGGGATCATGACCGCATTCTTAGATAATACTAATGAAGCATTAATATACCTCTCATTTTATTATACTTGTCATATAATATTAATAAATTGAACTAATAAGTAAGTATTACGAATGGATGATATACCAAAGGGGATCCATTATAAGATCACCCACCCAGCTCATAAACTTTGGATGATTGCATTAGTTGCCGCTGCTGGTTCTGCACTGTGTATTGGTATTCTTGCCTTTGTCGATGGTGTAGCCAAAGGAGACTATTTATTAGTCGCACCTTTTGGAGCCACCATGGTCTTGGTCTTTGGTTTACCGCAAAGTCCTTTGGCCCACCCTAAAAACGTCATATTTGGCCACCTAACAACAGCGATCACTGGCATTATATTTGCCAACTTTTTACCTGTCACATTTTGGTCTCTTGGGTTAGCGGTTGGTGTTGGAATATTTCTAATGATCATTCTTAATGTTACCCACCCACCAGCAGGGGGAAACCCGTTATTGATCATGTTAGGTGCCCATACCAGCATTCTGTTTGCGTTTTATCCCATTTTTGCAGGTAGCTGCATTATTGTTCTAATTGCACTGTTGTACCATGCATTAGTCTCTCGTTTAGAATATGCATGGGTTAATAAACCTAAAGAAGGCAAAGATGTATAAAAAAGTATTGTATGCGCTAGATATCGATTCAAAGCCCTATCTTCTCAAAGCGATTGCGTTAGCTGATCAACTCAATGCAGAACTGTTTGTGGGTTATGCCACCAATCTTGATGAACAGCTTTTTTCTGATGATGCATATTTAGGAAATACAGTTGGGAATGATATTGTTAATACCGAAAAAGAGGCGTTAGAAAAGAAAATAAAGGCCTTAATTACAGACACAAGCTTAAATAGAGATCATGTCTATATTGTTAATGGACCTATCGGTATGGCGATTGAACGATTGGCGACAAATTTATCGGTTGATTTAGTGGTTATGGCTAATTCTCACCATTATTTTAGCTTTTTATCAAAAAATGCCCTGCTAATAAAATTAGCAACTCATCATGATTTCTTAAGTTTATCTTGATGATAGCCGTATTAGCCCTGTTAAAAATGTCCTATTTTGTTATCAAATAAAATAGGACATTTTCATTAAGCTGAAACGTTCAAAACTCAATTAATAGCAATTCACCCTCCAGCATCACTACTTACCTATTCCCCACATTCCATTCTACGTAATAAAAACAAACCTCAAAAAATACCAATCCAACAATAATAGGTTTTGGCTATTGAATGTATCGGCTGTAACGATTTCCTTAACATTCCCATTTTGACAATAATGGCTTCAGAGATTTGATTTGCACTACAGCATAAAAAATTAAAATTATATTTAAAAGGATTCCATATTATGATCAACACAGAAATCAAGCCATTTAGCGCTACAGCATACAAAGAAGGCAACTTCGTAGAAATCACTGAAAAAGACGTTCTAGGTAAGTGGGCAGTATTCTTCTTCTACCCAGCTGACTTTACTTTCGTATGTCCAACTGAGCTTGGCGACCTAGCTGACCATTACGCAGAGCTTCAGTCTCGTGGCGTTGAAGTATTCTCAGTATCAACTGATACTCACTTTACTCACAAAGCATGGCACGACAGCTCTGACACTATCGGTAAAATCAACTACTACATGGTAGGTGACCAAACTGGTAACATTACTAATAACTTCAACGTTATGCGTGAAGGTCAAGGTCTTGCAGACCGCGCTACTTTCCTAATCGACCCACAAGGTGTTATCCAAGCAATGGAAATCACTGCAGAAGGCATCGGCCGTGAAGCTGAAGACCTAATGCGTAAAGTGAAAGCTGCACAATATGTTGCTGCGCACCCAGGTGAAGTTTGTCCTGCAAAATGGAAAGAAGGCGAAGCAACACTAACTCCTTCTCTAGACCTAGTTGGTAAGATCTAATCTTATTAACCTTTGATGATAATGTTTATTTTTGACATAGCGTCGAACTGAAATATTACTCATCCTACTTTTAAGTAAATCATTTATTTAAAAGTAATAAGGCATCAAACATAAACATCATGTTTGGTGCCTTATTAATTCAAAGACCTTCAAACATATTTACGCCTTTTTATATAGGCAATATGTCGTATTACAGTAGACCCGCATTGATTATCTGCTGTTAGGCCATGAACAAATTAAAAAGGCAAGATTATGTTAGAACAAAACATGAAGCAGCAGCTACAAGCGTATTTAGAAAATTTAAAAACTGACGTACAACTGGTATTAAGTTTAGATGATAGTGACACTGCACAAAAACTGCATGAGTTAGCTTACGAAATTGCAGAACTAAACGATAAAGTTAGTGTTATTGAGAATAATAATGCCAGCGTACGTAAACCTGTTATGCAAGTGGTTAACCCAACCAAACAGACCTCAATCAGCTTTGCCGGTCTACCAATGGGACACGAATTTACTTCATTGGTATTAGCACTACTGCACAGTGGTGGTCACCCAATGAAATTAGAACAAGCGGTTATCGATCAAATCGCAGCATTAGATCAAGACATCGTTGTTGAAACCTTCATTTCATTATCTTGCCAAAACTGTCCTGATGTTGTGCAGGCGTTCAACATGATGGCAGCGATTAACCCACGCATTAAAGCAAGTATGATTGATGGTGCGGCTTTCCAAGCGGAAGTAACAGAACGCAATATCATGGCTGTACCTACTGTTTATGTAAACGGTGAAGTATTTGGTCAAGGCCGTATGTCACTAACTGAAATTTTAAATAAGTTAGACACAGGCGCTGCTAAAAAAGCAGCAGCAAGCCTTAATGATAAAGCCCCATTTGACGTATTAGTCGTTGGTGGTGGTCCAGCTGGCGCATCAGCTGCTATTTACTCTGCACGTAAAGGTATTCGTACTGGTGTTGTTGCTGAGCGTTTTGGCGGTCAAGTAATGGATACCATGTCTATCGAGAACTTTATTTCTGTTCAAGAAACAACGGGTCCTCGCTTAGCAGCAAGCCTTGAAGAGCACGTAAAACAATACAACGTTGATATCATGAGTGAGCAACGTGTTAAGAATATTGTTGAAGCAACTGAAACTGAAGATGGTTATGCCCATATCTATCTTGAAAGTGGCGCAATTTTAAAATCTCGCAGTGTGATCATCAGTACTGGTGCTCGCTGGCGTGAAATGAACGTCCCAGGTGAACAAGAATACCGTAATAAAGGTGTTGCTTACTGCCCACACTGTGATGGTCCGTTATTCAAAGGTAAACGTACTGCTGTTATCGGTGGTGGTAACTCAGGTATTGAAGCTGCAATTGACCTTGCTGGTATTGTTGAGCATGTTACTGTGCTTGAATTTGCTGACACATTACGTGCCGACCAAGTGTTGATCAACAAAGCAGAAAGTATGCCTAACATCGACATTATTAAAATGGCACAAACAACTGAAGTGGTTGGCGATGGTACCCGTGTTACAGGCATTAGCTACAAAGATCGTAATACAGATGAAATCAAACACATCGAACTTGCAGGTATCTTTGTTCAAATCGGTTTAGTGCCAAATACTGAGTGGCTAAAAGAATCACCCGTTGCATTAACACCACGTGGTGAGATTGAAATTGGTGCTCACGGTAATACTAACGTTGAAGGCATTTTTGCTGCAGGTGATGTTACTACCGTTCCTTATAAGCAAATTATTATTGCAATGGGTGAAGGTGCAAAAGCAAGTTTAGGTGCTTTTGATTACTTAATTCGTACTCCTGCACCAACTGCTAAATAATAACCCACTAAATAAAAAACCTAAGTTATTAATACTTAGGTTTTTTTATATCTAAATTTTTCTTGTCATTCGATTTAGTGGCAATTTAGTCAATAAAAGCTTTCTTTCACACTGTAGCCATAATTTCACGAACTTCATGATCACAAGTTAATATACCGCACAGGTATTTTAACTTGTTTTCAGCGTCAATAAACCATGACTATCATCAACCTTATCAATAACAATATTAATACCCATAAAAACTATTTAATTTTATTATTGAGCAAAGTATCACTGAATAAATCAATTTTACAAAACAAATCACGATTTACAAAAATAAAAAAACAAATAAACACATTTATTTAACACTTTTAAGTTTACTTTTTAAGTATTAAAAATCATAACCTTACGAATACTGTTATTTTTTTTGTCAAAAATTATCGTTTCTATAATCTTTTATTTTCACATCAGCTGATTGCCTTTCCTGCCTCTAAACTTATTTTTTTTCGCGTATTTTGTTCCATTTTTTACCCATCTTTCCTATGGGGTATATTTCTTTAACCAAATCAATCCCACTTTTTAAGTAACTATGATTCCTTTTCTACACTTTTAAGTAATATGTTTTATAACTATTGAGAATGCATTTTTCATTCACACTCCCTATTTGAAGCAGGAAGCTAGTTACATGGAATATTTAGAAAGAATTAAGCGCTTGGCTAAAGTTCAAGGCATTAGTCAAAAACAACTTGGTGAAGCACTTAGTCTTCAGCAAGGTACAATGAGTCGTAAACTATCGGGTAAGTACGGTATTGAAGTACGCGAACTAGAAAAAATCGCTGAAACTCTAAATACATCAATTGGCTATATTCTAACGGGTCAAATTGATACTGGAACACAAGCAACAACGACTATCAGCACTCAACATGATAGCTCTGCGACCTGCACTTATATTCCAGTTATTCACCGTAAAGACTTTTCAGCTTACAATTTAGGTGATTCTGTTGAAGTAATCAGTAAGCGAGCGATCCCGCAACACTTAGAGCGTGATGCATGTCTAGGCTTGTTCATTGATAATGAAAACATTGCCCATTGCGCACCAGTCGGTAGCTACGCATTAGCAACTAAAGAAGCGGCTTATCGTCCAAAGCAACCAGTATTCGCTTCTGTTCGTGGTAGTGAGCCTGATTTTTACCACATGACTCAACTTGCTGATGGTGTTGTATTCTCGACCTCACAGCCAGATTTTCCTAACTTATTTGTTAATAACGGTGAGTTCCAAATTCACGGTTATATTATTCAATCAGACTGGGCTTACGACCGTTAATCACCACGGAATGCTCAACTAGGGATAAATACAAGCTCATCTTATTAGGTGGGCTTTTTTATTTGCTGTAATTTTGCCCTTAAATACGCTACTTTCGATCTGTTTATTCATGTTTTACTTTGACGAATAGTTAATTATGCCAACCATTATTGTCGCATCAGCTAACCCAGCCAAAATTACCGCTGTCAGTAATGCATTTAAGGATGCGTTTCCTCAGCAACAGTTTACGATCACAGGAGTAAGTACCGTCAGTGGCGTTCGTGATCAACCTTTAACTAGCGAAGAAACATTATTAGGAGCAAACAATCGCGTCGCTTATTGTCGAGAACGTTACCCAAATGCCGATTACATTGTTGGTTTAGAAGCAGGCTTAGATTGTAACTTTACCTTTGCATGGATGGTGATTGAACATCAAGGCAAGAAATCAACAGCTCGCTCAGCATCATTACCATTACCCCCACTCGCGTTAGCGAAAATAGCGCAAGGTATGGAGCTTGGAGATGTGATGGATGAAATGTTTGCTCAACAGAACATCAAGCAAAAAGGTGGCGCGATTGCGATGCTAACTCAACACTTATTAAGTCGTAGTAGTGTTTATCAACAAGCATTAATTTTAGCATTGATTCCTTTTTTAAATCCGGAATTATACTAAATTACAACACAGCGTTTATTTAAGCGCTGTGCATAAATGGCTAAAAATGGTTGAGTGACTAAATATTACAAACTGGATGAGCCATTTTTAGCTAGAAAATCAGCTAACCATGCTTTGGTATCATCATCTTGATGCTTTAGCTCATTTGAACCACGGGTAATTGTCGCCACACCCACACCAAGTAACTCACTAATTTTACGCTGACTACGTTCGCCATTAAGTAACTCGTGGATAATGTTTACGCGAGCAATCAAAGCTTCTCTTTCATCATGAGTTAATAACACTTTAAACAATAATTGCTCTCTTTGTTGTGTAGATGCTTGCTGAAGCAAATCCAAAACCTGTTGCCAATCAGTGTACTTCGGTGAGTCTATAGCCATTTTTATTTATCCCATCAGGCATTATCTCGGGCTTGCAGTGTACCGCGATTCCCACATCTGACCAAGCATGTGTTATTTTTATGATTCAGAACCTTATAAATAAATACTCGTACTTATAGCGCTTGCATTTATCAATAACGTTTTAGATTGATAACAATAACTTTTCACATCACTATTAATAAATAAAAAAACACAGTTAAGCATAATATATAACAAACCAGATCGTAATTTTATTTGTAGTTATTATATCAATTTGCTAAAAAGATATTCATCTATGAAATTTTTTTCTTCATTAATGTTAAAAAAAACAAATTAAATGAAATATATACATTATTACTGTAACATTTACCGTTAAAAATGGTGATTAATATACTTAACATATACCTGCCACCAAAACCATACAGCATTCTAATTGAAAAATGACATAGAGATAACATAGCAAATAGGATCAAAAGTTGTAATTTAGTTATACTAAGCTATTCATAAATAATACTGATGATCAGTTGATATATAAAGTATAAATAAATCTATTAAATTTGATTGTCAAATAGATAAACCAAACTTATAAGTCAAATAAATAACAGGCAGAGAACCTAAGATGGAAAGCTTACAATATCGATTGTTTTCAGGAATAGTATCCAAACTTCCAATAAAATTACGCTTACAGCTTTTATATTACCGTAAATATAAGAAATTCATTAATTACTCACACCCAAAAAGCTTTAATGAAAAAATACAATTAAAAAAGATTCATGATCGTAGTGAGTACTTAACAATTGGTGCTGATAAATTGGCAGCAAAAGAATTCATAAAAACAATTGCGCCAGAATTGTACATTCCAAAAACATTATGGGTTGCCAAATATATCGCTGATTTTGATATGTTCCCATTTAATAAAATGCCAAATGATTACGTATTAAAAGCGAACCATACTAGTCAAACGATTGAATTTGTACGTAATGGCAAACATTTTTCAAAGTCAGAGATGAAAGCATTTGCTGGACGTTGGTTTAAAAAAGATCAATCAGGTTCACTTGGTGAGTGGGGATACCAAAATATTCCACCACGTGTATTTGCTGAAGAGTTTCTTGATTTCAATGGCACAACTCCTGATGATTACAAACTGCATGTTATTGATGGTAAAGTAGAATTTATTCAATTAGACCAAGGTCGATTTGAAGAGCACTTCCGTAATCATTATGATCGAGATTGGAACGAATTAGGCATAACGGTCGTTTACCCACGTCGTGTACCTGTGCCTGAAAAACCTGAATTTATCGATAAGATGATCGAAATAGCAGAACGTATTGGTCAATATTATGACATGGTGCGAGTTGACTTATATTTCCATAATAATCAAATTACTTTTAGTGAATTAACTATGTACCCTGCTGCAGGTTTTGCTCCTTTCCCAGAAGAATGGGATGATAAATTTGGGGAGCGTTGGATTTTAGATTACCCAACATATTCACAGAAAAAATAAACCTATATTTATTTTATATCGGTTTAAATTTGTATTTTGCTACTGTATAGCGAACCACTACTGTTATCTCTCTGCATAACAGTAGTGGTTTTATTTTTACAATTACAATAAGTGTATTAAATAGATTAAACAGCTAAAACTATCAATAAAACACCTAATTCTATTAATAACGCGCATTTAATTCTGTAGGACTAAATAAAATCCCTTTATGTCCCATTAATTCATTGTAATAAATATCAAACATTAATACATTTTGAACATAACCACGTGTTTCATTAAACGGTATTTGTTCAATGAATGAATAAACATCTAATTTGCCTGCGGTTATTTTTTTCCACTGCGCAACTCGACCAGGCCCAGCATTATAAGATGCAAAAGCATAAATACGATTACCATCGTTACGCTCTAACATCATTTTTAAATAAGCACTGCCTAAACGAATATTAACACTTGGATCAAATAAACTTTGTTTACCTTGGTATTTATAATCAAGTTTTTTAGCCGTTTCAGCAGCTGTAGCTGGCATCAATTGCATTAAGCCACTTGCGCCAACATGTGATCGCGCGTGAATGTTTAACGCACTTTCTTGACGCGCTAATGCCATCATGGTCGATACTGGAATATTGCGTTGTTCACTGAAGAAATCAAATAGCCATTTATGGGCTAATGGGAATCTTAAAGTCATATGATCCCATAACTTACCTGAAATCGTCGCTTGTACTGCCAAGTAATGCCATTGATGCTTTTCAGCATATACCGCTAACTGACGCTTAGTTTGTACATTAGTAATTTTAGAGAGCAAATACCCCCACTCACGATTAGCCGCGGTCACTTTATCAAGTGCAATTAACTCTTTAACACGTGCTAGGCTCTTGTTATAAGGTGTTAATAAAGCAGTTGCCGTTGGCGCTTTAGTTAACGGGTACACAATTGGCTTATGCAATATCGTTGCCGCAGCCGCACTATAGAAATCTCGCTCGCCTAATAGTGAAGTATAAATCTTATCCGCTTGTTTTTTCTTGCCATTTTGCGCTAACAACTTCGCTTTCCAAAATGTCCAACGCGGCGTCTGTTGTGCTTCTTTTGGTAAGCGGTTAATCCATAATTGGGTTTGTTTCCAATTAGCTTCACGGATCGCATTACGTATACGGCGCTCTAAAAGAGTGGCGTTATCGCTGTCGGCTAATTTACTGTCACGCCATTGGGCTAACGCAGTATCATTGGTCGACATTAATCGAGAGGCTATCGCATCAGCCAGAGTTTGTCTGGTCGCTTTATCAAAATGTTGCCCGTGCATTACTCGATCATATTCAGCCACAGCTTGTGGCGTATCTTTACGGGCTAGCAATAAAAAAGCATTCTTGGTAAGCAACTGATTAAAAGGTGTTACTTTACTTTTCTTAGCAAATTCACCCACTTTTTGAGGCTGATTATATAGTGCTAATATAGTTTCACCTGTTGCTTTAGCATCACCGGTTAACAACTTATCAAGGTAGCTTAATAAACTATTATTACCTTTGGCATAGGCTAATACCATTCGGTCTAACACCATGGTATTGGTGCGTTTACCAGTGGCACTCCAACTATTTAATAACGCATCACAACTGGCTGGTAACGAGCTTCCCGTTTGCCATAATTTTTCAGCCCCCTGCCATGCTAATGTCGCCTTACCCGTTTGGGCTTTAGCATAATAAAAAGCACACTGTAGATCTGTCTGTCGTGGCACTGCTGGTTGAATCAATAAAAAATCATGCCAACGATCAGCCTTAACCAACTGATTTAAATAACGCGTTTTGATAGTTTGGCTAAAAGGCAGCATTTTATACTTATTGATAAAGACCTTTACTTGGCTAGTATTTTTAGTCGCTAGCTGGGCGTTAAATTCACGATATTCTAAGTAAGGATATAATGGATATCCTCCTAACTTGGTTTTTTGCTGATGAAATAATGCCATGTCATTGGCTGAAAACGCATTTTGCGCTTGTTCATACCATGTACGCTGCTGCTCTAATGTCGCTGCTTGAACACTCACGGCAGTGGTTAATCCGACGGTCAACAAAGCAAGTGAAAAAACTCGAGAATAACTAAATAGACGTGCCACGATTAACTCCATATAAAAAACGCCAAAACTTATCGATGATCCCTGCTCAATGATAGCAAAAAAAAGCACTATCAATACAATATCGCATCAATATCGGTCGTCACATACCTTAATGAATATATAATTACCATTAGGTATGATTGTGATGGTAAGCATTACAATAAACAATCGATTTTATCGCTAAAATACTTAACTCCACCAACGAATAACCAACAATTCGAGTGAACTTTTAAAGATTATAGGTACTATATAAGCTTCATTTTAGAGTAGAGATCACACACGGATATGGCTGATTACGTCTATACCATGTCGCGAGTGGGCAAAATCGTCCCACCTAAGCGTCAAATCTTAAAAGATATTTCATTAAGTTTCTTTCCTGGTGCCAAAATTGGTGTTTTAGGTCTTAATGGCTCAGGTAAGTCAACTTTACTGCGTATTATGGCTGGCATTGATACCGATATTGAAGGTGAAGCTCGCCCACAAGCGGGACTAAAAGTTGGTTACCTACCCCAAGAACCAGTACTAGATGAAACCAAAACAGTACGTGAGATTGTTGAAGAATCGGTGTCTGATGTTAAAGAGGCATTAATTCGTCTTGATCAAGTTTATGCAGCTTATGCTGAACCTGATGCTGATTTTGACGCTTTGGCAAAAGAACAAGGTGATTTAGAATCACTGATTGAAACCAAAGATGGTCATAACCTCGGTATGCAACTTGAGCGTGCTGCTGATGCTCTGCGTCTACCGGATTGGGATGCACCTATCAAGAACCTATCTGGTGGTGAGCGTCGTCGTGTTGCTATTTGTCGATTATTGCTTGATAAGCCAGATATGCTACTACTTGACGAGCCAACTAACCACTTAGATGCTGAGTCGGTTGCATGGCTGGAGCACTTCTTAGTTGATTACAGCGGTACTGTGGTAGCGATTACCCACGACCGTTACTTCCTAGACAATGCCGCTGGCTGGATCTTAGAGCTTGACCGTGGTGAAGGTATTCCATGGCAAGGTAACTACACCTCATGGCTTGAGCAAAAAGATGCGCGTCTAAAACAAGAATCATCGCAAGAACGTGCTTTGCAAAAAACCATCGAGAAAGAACTTGAATGGGTCCGTCAAAACCCTAAAGGTCGTCAAGCGAAATCAAAAGCACGTATGGCGCGCTTTGAAGAACTAAACACTAACGAACACCAAAAGCGTAATGAAACTAACGAGCTATTCATTCCACCAGGTGAGCGTTTAGGCGACAAAGTTATTGAGGTTAATAACCTGACTAAATCGTTTGGTGATCGCGTACTGATTGATGATTTATCATTCAGCATGCCAAAAGGTGCAATCGTCGGTATTATCGGTGCTAACGGTGCGGGTAAATCAACACTGTTTAAGATGCTAAGTGGTGAAGAGCAACCGGATTCTGGTTCAATTGAACTAGGTGAAACGGTGAAGTTGGCCTCGGTGGATCAGTTCCGCGATAGCATGAATGACAACAACACAGTTTATCAAGAAATTTCCGAAGGTGCTGATATTCTTAAGATCAACAACTTTGAAATTCCAGCACGTGCCTATGTATCACGCTTTAACTTTAAAGGCAGTGACCATCAAAAACGCATTGGCGACTTGTCAGGTGGTGAGCGTAACCGTGTTCACTTAGCGAAACTGCTAAAATCGGGCGGTAACGTATTACTACTCGATGAACCAACCAACGACCTTGACGTAGAAACGCTACGTGCATTAGAAGAAGCACTGCTTGAGTTCCCTGGTTGCGCTATGGTTATCTCGCACGACCGTTGGTTCCTTGACCGTGTTGCGACTCATATTCTTGACTATCGCGATGAAGGTAAAGTGAGTTTCTTTGAAGGTAACTTTACTGAATATACCGATTGGCTCAAGAAAACATTAGGCTCAGATGCTGCTGAACCACACCGTATCAAGTACAAACGTATTGCAAAATAATTGTATTATTACGCTGTAATCAAAAAAGAGCTGTGTAATCAGCTCTTTTTTATCAAAAATAAAAACAACTTTAAAATCAAATAGTTTTTAAAGTAACAGCAGAACAACATACTGTATTGCTTCATTTATGTGACGTCATGGCTAGCAATAATAAAAGCAACAACATAGACTGAGAGGCTTATTCGTTATCGCTAGTTGATTCGATATTAACCACTTTCAACGGTCTTAATCTCTGTCAACCTTCACTTATTTCTTAATAATAGCTATAGATTATGTCTCATATAGAACCATCATCGTCAGAGCCATCATTAACCAATAAATCGCCACACCCGCTACAACGCTATTATCGTGCCGCGATGATCATTACGGTCTGTGGTATTTTTAGCTATGGCAGTTATTCAATGTTTCACCTTTATCAAAATGCTAAAATTTCTCAGATCAAAGCTCAAAAATTAAGTGCCCAAGCATTAGCATTAAGTGCTTCACTATCTGAAGAAACGGCAATGAATCATAATCTTAACCAAGAATTAGCGAGTAAGAAAAAATCATTAGTTACCCTGAACCAGCGTATTGATGACATGGAAACAGTGCTGGGAATTGAGCCAGTTGATGAAACTCAAACCATCGCTCAACGGGTCGATACTGCTGCAATTAACTCCGCAGTCAGAGCAACGTTACTTCAGCTGATACCAAATGGTCCTCCGACACCAAATGTTCAATTAACATCTGGCTTTGGAACCCGCGTTCATCCGATCACCAAAAAGCGAAAACGCCATGATGGCCTTGATTTTGCAGCTAAAATTGGCACTCCGATCTATGCCCCCGCAGATGCTGTTATTGAGCGAGCTCGCAGCAGTAATTATGGTTACGGTAATCAATTAACCTTAAATCATACGATGGGGTTTATTTCGACTTACTCTCACATGAGTAAATTTAAAGTTAAGCAAGGTGAGTTTGTTAAAAAAGGCCAACTTATTGGTTGGACAGGTAATTCGGGACTATCAACCGGACCTCACTTACATTATGAAATTCGCTTTTTAGGCAAACCACTTAATCCACGGCCATTTGTTAAATGGAACATTGAAAACTTTGATGAGCTGTTTAAACAAGAAAAGAATGTTCAATGGGCATCGTTGCTAGACACCATCAATGGCATGGTTGCAATGCAGGTACAATTGACCGGCGATGAAAACCACGATATCGGTATCACTACTGTTAATTATACCAAGCCTATAAACAACCAAGACGATCTTTAATAACAGCCCTATCTATTTAGCACCCATTAAAAAGGCCAATCATATGATGATGATTGGCCTTACATAATCTAATCGTAACTCACTTATACCATTGGTGTTAGTTAATGAGCTCAATCAGTTCATGGATGGTTTTCACTGCGACAATTTTAGCCCCAAGCCCTTCCATTGATTTATGATAATTACGATAAGGAATAAAGATTTCAGTGAATCCATGTTGCGCCGCTTCTTTAACTCGCGGTACGCCACTATCAATCGGACGCACATCACCATTAAGACTTAACTCACCCATGATGCACGTTGTACGTGGCACCACAAATTCATTTAAACTACTCAGTAATGCTGCCACTAATGCCAAATCAATACAGGTTTCTGATTCGTCAATTTTTAAACCACCCACAATATTAAAAAATGTATCGTGAAAGATTTTGGTCTTGGCGTGCTTACGTAGAATTCCGGTTAACATCTTAATTCTATTCATATTTAATCCAACACAGACCCGCTGTGGAAACTCACCTTCAGTTTCTGTGGTTAGACATTGAATTTCTAATAAAATATTTCGATTACCTTTACGAATACAGGTGATCGCAGAGCCTGATGATTCGGTGGTAGAACCCGATAAGAAAATTTCACTTGGGTTATCAACACTGAGCATACCGCGCTCTGTCATACGAAAAATACCCACTGTATCAACGTCACCAAAGCGGTTTTTATTGGCGCGTAAGGTACGCACTTGGCCATCATTGGTGTCGATATGCAGTAACGCATCAACAATGTGAACCAGTGTTTGAGGCCCAGCAATTTCGTTATTTTTATTCACATGCGCAATCAAAAACATAGTAACGTTGTTTTGTTTACAGTATTGCGTCAACGCTTGTGCTGCTGTTTTTACTTGTGATGGTGAACCAGGACTACCATTGGCTAATTCTGTTGATACTGCTTGAATCGAGTCAATAACCGCAAATTTAATCTGTTTTGCTTCTAATTCAGCGATGATTGCTTCAACACTGGTTTCAGCCATCAGATATAAATTATCTTCATTACAGTCTAACTTTAAGCGATTAACACGGTTTTTAAACTGTGATAGTGATTCTTCCGCAGTACAGTACAGTGATGGCATCAGTTTAGACATTCGCGCCACTAAATCTGATAGCAAGGTTGTTTTACCCGCACCAGGATCACCTGAAATAATGTTCACAGAGCCTGTGGTTAATCCTCCACATAACACGCGATCAAGTTCACCAATACCAGTTAACATTTTCTGAGCATCAACAGCTTCAACTTCGTGCAGCTTTTTAGAGCCACCACCAGCAATACCTGCATAGCCTGACAAACTTGAACGTGCAGAAGTCACACTACCGGTTTTAGTGTTAGGAATCGTAAATTCAGTGATGGTATTCCATGATTTACACCCAGAACATTGGCCTTGCCAACGCGCAAAGTCCATACCACAGTCGCTACATACATACGCTCGTTTTGCTGCTTTTGCCATTCTAGTTCCTACATCACTCATTATTCACAATTGCTAATCAGATTAGCGTCAAGAATTTATCAAATAACGACAAATACATGTCAGTTAACACTAAACTTTTTGTTGTTGTAACCGATAAGTCTATCTAGCCACTCATTAATAGACCAAGCCATGCATCTCGACGATTATAAAGCCCTGATTGAACAGTTATTGCCAATCTATAACCAACCTGATTTTGAGCCCATGTTCAAATTATTAACTGAGCATGAAACGGGGCCGGTACGGCTACAAATAAAAATGGAAATCAATCGCTTGATGGCCCCTTGCAATAAAATTATTGATCTTCGAGGGCGGGTTAAAGGTCAGTGTCGACAGTATACATTTAATGGCTATGATCATTGGTTAGATGATGTCGCTATCAATATTTATCATCACCGCAGTAGTGTGTTTGGCGGTCAGTATTGCTATGGACTTTACGAAGAATTAATTAACACCCATAACAATTTTCGTATTATCCACCAACAGCAAAAACAGCCACCAACAGAGGCTATAACAGCAGACACTCAATACAGTTTATTCCAAGCTCAATTGATTCGATTTGGATACTACCTCAGCCGTGAAGAAAAAAGGCTCAGTATCGCGACCCCCATGGCATTAACATTAGCCAACAGCCAACAAGTACTGGCGACAACGGTCGATCTTTCTCTTTCTGGTGCAAAATGTAAAGTGCCTGCAGCGTTTGATTACCAACTTGGTCAAACAATTACTGCTTCGTTTCCACAACTAGCACAACAATACCAAGATGCGCGTCTTAACCAAAGTCACCACTATCGTATTTTAGGCATTGATGATATTCAAGATAACGACAGTATAAAATGGTTACGGTTATTGGCATTAACTGAAAATACGGCACTACAGGCGATTATTAAGCATGATCAGCATCAATCGTTAAGTCGTAATAACCATGACGATAAGATTATTCAATTACGCACCCAAGGGTTTGAGCATTGTTACCTTAAACATACGACAACAATGCCATTATTTTTTGCCGGAACTAGCCTTAAATACAGCTTGTTAACCGATCATAATCAACACCAATGGCAATATTGGCATGATGAACGTAACCAACCGATAATTAATCATCTGTTATCAGCCTCTCGTATCAGTAACCTCGGTCTAAGTAAGGTTTCACAAACCAGCACCTTAATTTATAGCTTCTTTCATGAGCATCAAGGCCAGCGTTATTTTTATTCCGCAGCATTGCCTGAAATGACGCGTCAACAACGGCTGTTATTTTGGCAAGTTGGTGCAAAACGTAAAAGTTGGCGCGTAATGCGATTAACGCTTTACCCTTTAACCGCTAACGATATCCAAACATTATCCCAATTGACGCCAGAAATGATGCCATGTTGTCAGGACTTATCCCATATTGGTACTTTGCAAGATCTAACCCACTTGCAAGTCCAACCAGATTATATTGGTAGTGCAGCGTCAACCTTAATGGCTCAAGAATTACATCAATTCCGCCACCCTCGCAATCCAATAAGCCAAGCAGAAGCAATTCATTTTGATCCTAAACCACTGCGCAGTGAATCTCGGTTTCAGTATCAAACAACCATCACCCTTCAACAAAATAATGGCATAATCAGCGGCCATTCAATCGATTTTTCCAGTCGTGGACTGAATATTAATTTAGATCAACCCTTGCGCTGTAAGCAAGGTGACACTGTGATCATCGAATTTACAGATTTAGCCCGTAGCACTAAAAATAGTATTTTAAAGAGAATGCCTTATCAGGTTATTCGCACCAGCCCTAATGGAAAAAATATTCAGTTAACGACCATTGAAAATGAAGACGGTTTATTGGGCGGGCAATTTCTACAAACGTTAATTACTTCTAATCTAGAGAAGCTGTCGGTATGCAAAGAGCCGCAACCTTCTGCGGCGATGTTGTTTGCGATGCACCAAATGTTGCTGACTCGATTGCATTGTTTGCCTTATTTCGCCGAAAAAGTTGACCATAAAATCAAGGTCAAAGCGGTTGGATCCAATTTTCCATTATCTCCACTGGCAAACATGCTCTACCAGCTAAGTGATAATGATCGCTGTGATCTTGATATTATTTTCAAACAACGAGTCAAACAATTACTCGCCGATCCAATGCGACCGCGAGACAAACAACCGCCTCCTGTTATTCATGAATTATATTTAGCAGTTGAGATTAAAGACAATAAAGTGCATAAGGTTGACACTAAGCTCCGCCAAGATTTTGATAATGTTGCTAGCCAACGGGCATATATTGAACAAGCTCGCCAACATGGAGAGTTATTCGCATTGCGGATCACCGCATTACCCGTGCTGAATCCGCTTACGATCTTAATTGGTGAAAAACTCAGTAAATTAGCACGCTTAACATTACATCGAGCGCGAGCATTAGAAATGGAGTTCACGTCATTAATCGGTTGTGGTGAAATTTTAGATATTACTGATGAAGTGTTAATTCGGCTTGAAATTCATTAATGTGATTAACCATTCGCACCGATTATAAGGTGCGAATGCTACATCAAACCTACCAAGCTAACCGTTGTTCGGCGAGGGATGCCGACAAGATACAAATGACCGCCCCTAAATCGGCATGACGAATTGCGACGTTTGCCTGTTGTTCAACTAGGGGTTTAGCATGATAAGCGATACCAAGCCCAGCAACATCCATCATCAGCAAATCGTTAGCACCATCACCCACAGCAACGGTATTATGCGGTTCAATATCAAACTCTTCAGCTAATGCCAATAATATTTCTGCTTTGGCTTTGGCATCAACCACTTTGCCAATCACCTTACCGGTTAACTTGCCGTCAATAATTTCAAGCGTATTGGAGGTTGCTGATACCAAATTAAATTGTTGCTGAAGATGATCGGAAAAATAAGTAAATCCGCCAGAAGCGATCGCTACTTGCCAACCATAATGATGCAAGGTCGCAATTAATTGAGGCAGCTCTGCCATTAACGGCAGTTGTTCTCGCACTTGCGCTAAAATCGCTTCATCTGCGCCAGCTAACGTAGCTACGCGCTGACGTAAACTTTGCTCAAAGTCTAATTCACCAGACATCGCCCGCTCTGTAACCGCCGCCACTTCTTCACCAACACCTGCAAGTTTCGCGATCTCATCAATACACTCAATCTCAATCGCGGTTGAGTCCATATCTAATACCACTACTCCAGGCATTGATAAATCAGGAATATCACTCACATAAGCGAAATCTAATTGCTGTTCTATCACTTTTTGCTGTTGCTCTAACGTTAGCTCACTGGCAATTAAAATTGCATCATATGCGCCCACTTTCCAAGCTGCGACAATATCAATAGCACTCAAACCAACATCATTAATCGCCTCAATATTATCAGTGGTAATTTGCTTACCATAGACTAACCAATTCGCTTGGCGCTTACTGGTGTTCGTGACAGATAAAATCTCGGGAAAGCGTTTAAACAAGGTCGGGTGTTTGTTGATTTTGAGTACGTTCGCAACGTCCATTATGTCATCCTTAACAATTTGATTACTATAAACCTAACGATTGTACTCATGAAGAGCAAGTCAAATTGTAAAATGACAGTTATATCACTAATAACAAAGGAATGTTTATATCTATAAAATTAGTGACTTATGTAAAGTTACCATTGCAAATCATTACCACCATTCATTTGTTAACAAAGTTTAACAATTACCTATAGGTGAAATAATCATCTATTATTTTTTTAGTGTAGAATAACCATCATCGAAGTAATCGAGAGCTATCAATGATCCAATGGAACACCAAACGGTGGCAACGTCAGCGACTGCATAAAACCGTTATATTGTTAATATGCCTATTAACATTTATAGGCATTCTTCAATACGGTGCTTCACTTAGCCAACAAAACTATCAATTGTTAAGTGAACAAACTCAAACCTTATCACAAATTATTGTACGCCAAGCCGCTCAAAATGCAGCGCTAGATATTGAAAATAAAGACCAAGATCAACTGCAATTATTAGTTCAAAATTTAACAACTGAGCCATTAATATTGGATGCTAGTATTTACAATATTGAGGGAGTGGTATTAGCAAAAACCAAAGCCGCAATGCCATTAGAACAATTAACAGGACTGTCGACGCCACTGGCAATGGCGAGTATCGGTCGCCAACAAATTGCAGAGCCAGTATTGCTCAATGGACATATTATTGGTTTTATGCGGATCACGCTCGAACACGATAAATTACTGACTCATGCTTACGCTCAAATGGCGACCATGACCGCTATTATTCGAGGCTTAATGATAGCGGCATTGATTCTAGGCGGATTATTGATGTTGGTCTTTAGTCGTCAGCATTACCAAGGACATTTTCCATTCCTGCGTAATCAGCACCAATAACAACAATTAGTGACCATAAAAAAGCGGCAACAGTTGGCACTGTTACCGCTTTTTTTATTTAACTTTCCTCATTAAAATAAGAACCTATAAACGGCCTTATTTCAACGACTATTACTCGGCATCACCAAGCAATACTGATTCTAATGCGATTTCAATCATCTCATTGAACGTTAATTGACGCTCTTCAGAAGTTGTTGCTTCACCACGTAGAATATGGTCAGAAACAGTACAGATAGTCAGTGCTTTAGCACCAAATTCTGCTGCTACGCCGTAGATACCAGCGGCTTCCATTTCAACACCAACGATGCCGTACTTATCCATTGTTTTGAAGAAATCAAAATCTGGGTTGTAGAATAAATCAGCAGAGAAGATATTACCTACTTTAACTGGAATACCTTTTGCTTTTGCTGCGTCTACTGCATTTTGTACCATACCAAAGTCAGCAATTGCTGCGAAGTCATGGCCACCAAAACGGATGCGGTTTACTTTAGAATCGGTTGATGCACCCATGCCGATAACAACATCACGTAATTTAACGTCATCACGTACAGCACCACAACTACCAACACGGATAATTTTCTTCACGCCAAAGTCTTTAATTAACTCTGTCGCATAGATAGAACAAGAAGGAATACCCATACCGTGGCCCATAACAGAGATCTTACGACCTTTGTAAGTACCAGTGAAACCAAGCATGCTACGTACGTTACATACTTCTGTCACATTCTCTAAGAATGTTTCTGCGATAAACTTAGCACGTAGTGGATCACCAGGCATCAGCACGACATCTGCAAAATCACCCATTTCAGCATTAATATGTGGAGTAGCCATCGTTATATCCTTTTGTTAATTAAATCAGTTATCAGTAATGCTAGCATTTGATTTAAACGCACCTTACTAATAACCAATAATCGCTATCATATAAACAAGCACATTTTTATACTAATCAAGGCGATTAATCCAATGATTCCTCGCCTTGATGATGAGAATAATAGCTGTTTATTCGTATTTATAGAAACGACTTACCGTAAGCCATATCTGAGGTACCAAAATGCGCAGCAAGGCTTTGACCAATGTCAGCAAATGTTTCACGACGGCCTAATGAACCCGCCTTCACTTTTGGTCCAGTAACAATCACTGGAATATGCTCGCGAGTATGATCTGTACCCGGCCATGTTGGATCACAACCATGGTCAGCAGTAATAATTAGCACATCATCTTCTTTTAGCAAGGCTAAGATTTCAGGCAAGCGACGGTCAAAGTACTCTAACGCTGCAGCATAACCTGCTACATTACGGCGATGGCCATATGCTGAGTCAAAATCAACGAAGTTAGTAAATACGATGCTGTTATCACTCGCTTGGTCAATTTGTGCTAACGTTGCATCAAACAATGCTGGAATACCGGTTGCTTTAACTTTACGAGAAATACCGCAGCCCGCATAGATATCAGAAATCTTACCGATAGAAATTACTTCACCTTGCTTTTCTTCAACCAACTTTTGCAGAATAGTTGCTGCAGGTGGCTCAAGAGACAAGTCACGACGGTTACCCGTACGCTCAAACTGACCTTTACCAGCGCCAGTAAATGGACGCGCAATAACACGACCAATATTGTAATCTTCTAGCTCTTCACGAGCGATGTGACAAAGTTCCATCAACTTATCAAGACCGTAAGTCTCTTCATGACATGCAATTTGGAATACAGAGTCAGCAGATGTATAGAAAATTGGTTTACCTGTTTGCATGTGCTCTTCACCCAAATCATCCAGTACTTGAGTACCAGATGCATGGCAGTTACCTAAGTAACCGTCTAAGCCTGCACGTGCAAGAATGCGATCTGTTAGTTCTTTAGGGAAACTGTTCGTTTTATCGCTAAAGTAACCCCAATCAAACAATACTGGTACACCTGCAATTTCCCAGTGACCAGAAGGGGTATCTTTTCCTGATGAAATTTCTTTCGCGTGGCCATAAGCACCCACGATTTCAACGTTACTATCCATACCTTCAGGAAAACTACCACATGATTCTTCACAGGCTTTTGCTAAACCTAATTTAGTTAGGTTTGGCAAATGTAGAGCACCGCTACGATCACCATTATCAGCTTCACCACGCGCACATGCTGCCGCAATATGACCAAGAGTATTTGCGCCTACATCACCGAAATCAACCGCATCTTCTGTCGCGCCGATACCAAAAGAATCTAAAACTAAAATAATTGAACGTTTCATTTTTGCTCCGTTATACATCTTGTTTGCCAATGCGACGGTATACTTCAGGGGTTGCTGCTGACGTTGTATCTGCAACGGTAATGTTAGCTCGTACTGCTTTCGCTGCTTCTTGCCATTGCGCTTCAGTGCGCGCATGTACCATTGCTAATGGTGTATCAGCATATACTTCATCACCAAGACGAATCATATTTGATAGACCTACTGCATAATCGATGTTATCGCTAGCAACACGACGACCACCACCCATGCCAACAACAGCCATACCTAAACCACGTGTATCCATTGCACTTGCGAAACCGGTTGTTTCAGCAAATACAGGTTTAACAATCTCTGCCTTATCAAGATAGTTATCATAATTATCGATAAAATCAGTTGGACCACCAAGACCTGCAACCATTTTGCCAAAACGTTCTGCTGCTTGACCATTATCTAACACTGCTTGAAGTTTGGCACGTGCTTGCGGTAAATCTGATGCAAGTTTACTGATAACTAACATTTCAGCACACAATGCCATCGTTACTTCGTATAGACGCGGATTACGGTATTCACCCGTTAAGAACTGTACCGCTTCACGTACTTCCAGCGCATTACCCGCTGTTGATGCTAATACTTGGTTCATGTCAGTCAATAACGCTGATGTACATGTACCTGCACCATTAGCAACCGCAACTATAGATTTTGCTAACTCTTCTGATGCTGCATAAGTTGGCATAAATGCGCCAGAACCTACTTTTACATCCATCACTAAGTAATCTAAACCAGCCGCTAATTTCTTCGACAAAATAGATGCAGTGATCAATGAAATATTATCAACCGTTGCGGTTACATCACGGGTTGCGTACACACGTTTATCAGCAGGGGCTAAATCACCTGTTTGACCGATAATTGCCACACCAGCTTCTTTAGTTACTTTACCGAACACTTCATTGCTTGGCGTAATGTTATAACCTGGAATTGATTCCAACTTATCTAACGTACCGCCAGTATGACCAAGACCACGACCTGAAATCATTGGTACATAGCCACCACATGCCGCTACCATAGCGCCCAGCATTAAAGAGGTCACATCACCCACACCACCGGTTGAGTGTTTATCAACAATTGGACCATCGAAATTCATATGGCCCCAATCAATTACCATACCAGAATCACGCATTGCACAAGTTAATGCGACCCGCTCATCCATAGTCATATCATTAAAATAAACCGCCATTGCAAATGCTGCGATTTGACCTTCAGAGACAGTGTTCTTCGCTACACCTTGAATGAAAAAATTAATTTCATCTGCTGTTAAAGCAATATTGTCGCGTTTTTTACGAATAATTTCTTGAGGTAAGTACATGACGATCCTCTTACGGATATAAATTTCAATGGGGAAAATTAATTATCTAATGGTCAAATTACGCTATATAAGCCGCCAAAATTTGCCTGCAAAAACCCGTCACTGACATTTAAATATCATTGATAAATAGGGTTAAATAACCTAGATAATTGTCACTAATATAAAACAATTAGTGTTAAGAATAATAAGGTGGCATAACGCCACCTTATTCAAAGATGCTTAGTAACCGCCTTGTGCTGCTTGCTCGCCTTCACCTAACGTGTGAAGTAAGTTAGCAAGTAGGCTTGATGCACCAAAACGGTAATGACGGCTATCAGCCCACTCATCACCAAGAATAGTGTTAGCCATTGCTAGGTATTGTTGTGCATCTTCAGCTGTACGCACGCCACCAGCAGGCTTAAAGCCAACTGTTTTAGATACGCCCATATCTTTAATCACATTTAGCATGATTTCAGCATATTCAGGTGTTGCGTTTACAGGCACTTTACCTGTTGATGTTTTAATGAAATCAGCACCAGCATTGATACAGATTTCAGACGCTTGCTTAATAAGCGCTTCAGTTTTTAGCTCACCAGTTTCGATGATAACTTTTAGTAGTACGTTATCGCCACATGCTGCTTTACATTGCTTAACCAGCTCAAAGCCTACTTCTGCATTACCAGCCATAAGTGCGCGGTATGGGAATACTACATCTACTTCATCTGCGCCATAAGCTACAGCTGCTTTCGTTTCAGCAACAGCAATCTCAATATCGTCGTTACCGTGTGGAAAGTTAGTCACGGTTGCAATACGTACTTCTGGTGTACCTTGTTCACGTAATTGCTTTTTAGCAACAGGAATAAAACGTGGGTAGATACATACTGCAGCAGTGTTACCAACAACTGTTTTTGCGTTCTTACACAATGCGATCACTTTTTCATCAGTGTCGTCTTCATTTAGTGTTGTAAGATCCATTAATTTTAATGCACGTAATGCCGCAGCTTTTAAATCGCTCATGACTCTCTCCAGTCGTAATGTTTGATCGAGATAGCATCAATAATACTATCTGAATACTCGATATGAATTCAGCAGTGAACTCATCAAATTCACTGCAATGCAACGACATTGATTATCGCTGTCATCTATGAGCGGACGTTGTTCCTTGAAGACCCAGTTATCAATTAACATAATACTGGTTGCTATCCTTAGCACCGCGCGTGCGACCTAAAACAACGTTGCGTTAGTCAACTTGCTTAGGTTTTACTTGCTTATAATATCAACTCAACCACGACTCGACTATTAAACTCGTGTTTCCTGTGGTGGATAATATGTTTACTGAAATAAAAACTGCTATCGTAACTCATGCAACTTGATCATAAAAAAAGCCATTTATTGCATAACTATTATTAATGATGCAAATAACAGCCATAATTTATTATCAATAACAGTAGTACTGTTTCTATTTGAGAATAATAGCAGAGTGAAAAATTAGAAAGGCGAACGCAATCGATTTTATTACATTAAATTAGGTTAATTACACTTAAACCAATGTAAACCTCATCGTATAACCAAAAACAAAAAAAACGCCACCGCTAATGCGATGGCGTTAATAATAGCTTGTTATTTGTTACTGTTAGTCTTATTACGCTGCTAGAGCAATAAATAGACCAGCAATTGTTGCAGACATAAGGTTAGATAACGTACCTGCTGCCACTGCCTTCATACCGAAGCGAGCGATTTCAGCACGACGTGTTGGTGCAAGGCTACCAATACCACCCAGTAGAATAGCGACTGAAGATAAGTTAGCAAAACCACACAATGCAAATGAGATGATAGCTTTAGTCTTATCAGACATTACTGCACCAGTCTCTGCTACTAACATACCGCCGTCAGCCACATCTTTCAGGTAAGGGGCAAAGTTTAGGTAAGCAACGAATTCGTTAACAACAATCTTTTGACCGATGAATGAGCCAGCAAGTTGTGCTTCGCCCCATGGCACACCAATTAGGAATGCTAGTGGTGAGAAGATGTAACCTAGAATTAATTCTAGTGTTAACTGAGGCATACCGAACCAACCGCCGATACCACCTAACATGCCGTTTACTAATGCGATTAGACCGATGAATGCAAGTAGCATTGCGCCAACGTTTAGTGCTAGTTGCATACCTGATGATGCACCCGCAGCTGCCGCATCAAAAATGTTTGCTGGTTTTTCTTCAGCTTCATCAACGTTGTCACCTAGCTGCTCAATTGGCTGCTCTGTTTCAGGCTTGATGATTTTTGCAAATAATAGACCACCAGGTGCTGCCATGAATGACGCAGCAATCAAGTACTCTAGTGGTACACCCATTTGTGCGTAACCTGCTAGTACACCACCAGCAACTGACGCCAAACCACCACACATTACCGCAAACAACTCAGACTGAGTCATCTTAGGTACGAATGGACGAATAACTAATGGTGCTTCTGTTTGACCAACAAAGATATTTGCTGTTGCAGACATTGATTCTGCATGTGATGTACCTAGTACTTTACGTAGTCCGCCACCAAGAATATTGATAACAACCTGCATAATACCTAAGTAGTAAAGCACGCTAATAAGAGCAGAGAAGAACACGATAACTGGCAGAACACGTAAGGCGAAAACAAAACCACCACCGCCGAACAGCTCAAACATCTTGTTTGAAGTTAGACCGCCAAATAAGAAGTTAATACCGTCATTACCGTAAGCAATAACGTTAGCAACTGCTTGTGACATACCGTACAGCACATCACGGCCTACAGGTACATAAAGTACAAATGCACCCAACAGGAATTGGATAGCAAATGCGCCACCAACAGTACGTAGATTGATCGCTTTACGGTTATCAGAAAGTAGTACAGCAATTAGTAGCAGTACCACCATCCCAACAAGGCTCATTAGCAGGCTCATGATTTATGGAATCCTATAGTTAAGTTTTGGCGTCTTGACAGTTCGGCTCTTTAAGAGTTGGCGCATTATACTCATGGAGCTGATGATGATGTAATGCCAAGATCACAGTTTATGAGGAAACTTCATGTATTAGAATTCGCTATTGTGATCGGTATCACAGAACAGCCACTGCAATATGCAAACGATTAGCGCAATCGTTTGGCTTTGGCAGCAAAATCACAGCTTGATTTGAAATAATTCAGCCGTTGTTAAGGTTGTTGCTTGTGCTATGTGCGCATAAGTCTCACCTCGAAGTTGAGCTAATACGGTCACAATATCAACTAAACGCTCAGGTCGATTCGGTTGACCTTGATAACCCGCAACGGGCATATCTGGTGAATCAGTTTCCAATAACAGCGCAGATAACGGTAACTTAGTCATAGTAGCGCGAGTTTTCTGCGCTCGACTATAAGTAATTGTGCCACCTACCCCGATTTTGATACCGAGATCAACTAGCTGAGTCGCTTGTTGGTAACTACCACTAAAACCATGATAAACACCTCCCGCTTTTGGTAACTGCTGGCGCAATAACTGCACTAGTTCAGGAAACGCTTTACGACAATGTAATATCACCGGTAATTGATATTGATTCGCCAATATCAATTGTGTGCGTAGCCACTCAAGCTGTTGCTCACGATTAACATTCGCAACCGCAAAATCTAACCCACACTCACCAACAGCCACACAACGATTGTCATCTTTAGCATCAATAAGTGCGGCGGTTAATTCAGTCATAACCTCAGCACTATGTTGATGACTAAAAAAAGGATGGATACCTAAGCCATAATACAGGCCTGAAAATTGCTGACATAAGCTCGCAACTGTACCCCAGTTGCTATTGCCGACAGTTGGAATAACCATCGCTTTTACGCCAGCTTGCTGCGCTTGTGTCCACGCTTGAGCTGGATTGTCAGCAAAAGGGGCGAAATCAAAATGGCAGTGACTGTCAATGATTACTGAATTATTGCTAACTACAGACATAGTTTGAATCTCTATCAAGGCAGGTATTGTGGCTATTATTACTCAAATTCAACCTCAAATACGCCATTCTTTATCTTTGTGAGTAATTCTCCTGTGGCTAGATTGAGTCTAAAGGTAAAATCAGCGACAATAGCGAATAACGCACTCCATTCAAAAAGAACATGCTAATGTCGCAAACACTGTTTCAAGGCGAAGTATCGAAACGTCGTACTTTCGCTATTATCTCCCACCCCGATGCGGGTAAAACCACCATTACTGAAAAAGTATTGTTGTTCGGAAACGCGATCCAAAAAGCGGGTACCGTAAAAGGTCGTGGCTCTAACCAGCATGCAAAATCTGACTGGATGGAGATGGAAAAAGAACGTGGTATCTCGGTAACTACATCTGTGATGCAGTTTCCTTACAATGCTTGTTTAGTTAACTTGCTTGATACTCCTGGACACGAAGACTTCTCAGAAGATACTTACCGTACCCTAACGGCAGTTGACTCATGTCTTATGGTTATTGATGCCGCTAAAGGTGTCGAAGATCGTACCCGTAAGCTAATGGAAGTTACTCGTCTACGTGACACACCTATCGTTACCTTCATGAACAAATTGGACCGTGAAACACGTGATCCAATGGAACTGCTTGATGAAGTTGAAGTTGAACTAGGTATGGCATGTGCTCCAATTTCATGGCCAATTGGTTGTGGTAAAGAGTTCAAAGGTGTTTACCATATTCACCGTGATGAAACGATTCTGTATAGCACAGGTCAAGGCCACACTATTCAAGAACAACGCATCATTAAAGGCTTAGATAATCCCGAGCTTGATGTTGCAATCGGTAACGATTTAGCAGCCAATTTACGTGAAGAACTAGAGCTTGTGATCGGCGCATCTAATGAGTTTGATCTTGAGCTATTTTTAGCCGGTGAACTAACACCAGTATTCTTTGGTACTGCACTGGGTAACTTTGGTGTTGACCATATGCTTGATGGTTTAACTGAGTGGGCGCCAGCGCCATTACCTCGCCAAGCAAATACGCGTGAAGTTGAAGCTACAGAAGATAAATTCTCAGGCTTTGTATTTAAGATCCAAGCTAACATGGATCCTAAGCACCGTGACCGTATTGCATTTATGCGTATTGTGTCTGGTACTTATAATCAAGGTATGAAGATGAACCATGTTCGTACCGGCAAAAGCGTCAGTATTTCTGATGCGGTAACTTTTATGGCGGGTGACCGTTCACGCGCAGAAGTTGCTTATGCTGGTGATATTATTGGTTTACACAACCACGGTACCATTCAGATTGGTGATACCTTCACTCAAGGTGAGAACCTTAAGTTTGCCGGTATTCCAAACTTTGCGCCTGAATTATTCCGTCGCATTCGTCTAAAAGATCCACTCAAGCAAAAGCAGTTACTAAAAGGCTTAGTGCAACTTTCAGAAGAAGGTGCTGTACAAGTATTCCGTCCACTACAAAACAACGATCTGATCGTGGGTGCGGTAGGTGTACTTCAGTTTGATGTGGTTGTTGCCCGTCTTAAAGCTGAATATAACGTTGAAGCGATTTATGAAGGCGTTAACGTTGCTACTGCGCGCTGGGTTGAATGTGATGATGCTAAGAAACTTGAAGAATTCAAGCGTAAGAACCAATCTCATCTTGCACTAGATGGCGGTGATAACTTATCTTACATCGCGCCAACCATGGTTAATCTTAACCTTGCCAAAGAGCGTTTCCCTGAAGGTGATTTCCGTGCCACTCGTGAGCACTAATCTCCTAACAGGTTACTAATACCAAAAAGGCCGTATTCAGATGAATACGGCCTTTTTATTGGTCTACTTAGCACTAAATCAGCTAAAAGGCATAAACATATATGCCATAATCAATGCATCTTCACGACCATCAACGGCTGGATAATAGCCAACGCGGCGATTAGTTTCATTAAATCCAGTTGCTTCATAAAGCTTGTATGCACCGAGATTACTTTCGCGTACTTCTAACCAAATTTCTTCCGCTTGCTTGGCTTCTAATGCATCAATAAAGCCATTAAGTAATAATTTACCGTAGCCTTTACGTTGCTGAGCAGGATCAATGGCAATATTTAATAACGTACCTTCCCCTGCAACCAATTGTCCAAAGCAATAACCTACCACTTGCTCGTCAACCACTAATACATAGTTCGCGGCAATGCGGTTAGGCTCTTTACGGATCATCGATTCTGCCCACGGAAAGGTGTTAGCAGCTTGCTCGATGCGCCAAACATCATCAGTATGGTGTGGTTCTAATGGAATAATTTTATGCGTCATAACTACAAATCTGTTGCCATAATGCCTTCTTTGACGAGGGATCATTATGCATAAGTTTTAATGAGGCCGAATTCAGTACCTGACAACCTGTAGGGTGCGCCCCTTGGCAACCCGCAAACCAACACCAAGTTAAATGATGCTCTGCGATTTGATCAAGTGCCGATAGCGGCAAGGATAATGCTTGCTGTGGGGTTAATTTCATACTTGATAAAATCCGCCCAAATAACCAAGCATCATGCTCATCCAATTCCTCTGCCGCAATAAAAAGCAGCTTACACTCAGCGGGTAGATTGATCACAGGCAGCACTTGATTAGGAAAAAGCTCAGGCTTTCGCACTTGCCAATAAGTGATCCCCATTTCCTGTAACACCTGAATATCGCGTTGCTTCATATCCTACCTGCTATGGAATATAAATGGAGACTGATCCTAGCAAATCCGCACTGCTTTGTACTCATAAACTATCATCTTCTGTTCCTAATGACTTAAAAACAACAATGCCGACATGATGCCGGCACTGTATTTACTCATCAGTCATTAAACTGAAAACTTAGTCATGGTAGCGCTGGGCTAATGCATCAGCTGCAACCATCGCTTGGTAAACGCGATCAGCATTTACTTTAACCGCCATATTGCACATAGTGTCACCTTCAGCACACGCAATCTCTGCTACTTGACGCCATTCAGATTCCACCATTGCTTCAATACCAAAATCAGCTAACGTTAATGGTAAGCCTGCTGTTTTCATCACGTAAATGACGTTTTCAATTTCTTCAGTATCTGCTTTTTCTAATACTAATTGAGTTAACAAACCAAATGCTACTTTCTCACCATGTTGAATATGGTGTAGTTGTGGTAATGAAGACATACCGTTACTCACTGCGTGTGCAGCCGCTAAACCGCCTGACTCAGCACCGATACCACTTAGGTAAATTGTTGCTTCAACCATTTCTTCTAATGCTGGAGTCACCACATGACGACGTGCTGCATCCATTGCCATTTCTACGTTTTCAACAATTAATTCATAGCACATTAGTGCCATACCAAGACCGGTACGTGATACTCGTTTTTGAACAAGGTTTAAACCGTCAGCATAACAACATGCTCGTGCTTCAAAAAAAGTCGCTAGCGCATCACCAATACCCGCAGCAAAGAACTTGGTTGGCGCGGCGGCAATAATCCCGGTATCGGCAATAACAGCATCTGGGTTTTGCGGTAGGAATAAGTAACGGTCAAACTCACCATCATCTTTGTATACTACTGATAACGCAGTACAAGGTGCATCTGTAGAAGCAATAGTTGGAAAAATAATAACCGGAATGTGAGCAAAATGTGCCACTGCTTTAGCGACATCCATGGTTTTACCACCACCTATACCCACCACCACATTAGCACCAAGGCGTTTAACTATCTCATGGATACGACCAATTTCAGTATCAGTACATTCATATTGAAATTGTTCTGCATGAGCAGTAATACCCGCTTGTTGTAATACAGGTAAAGCCTCGGTTTTTACTTTATTAAGAATAAATTCATCGCAAATCAATAAGGCATTATTACCAAAATCTTTAATAAATCCATCCAACTGCGGTAACAGGTTTTGACCGATAATAAATTTTTTAGGTGAGGTAATACTACGTGGGATCATTGCTGCTATTCCTTAGAATTATTTATTAGCAATAAAATACCACCACTCAATATGAACCCAAATGACAAATAAAGAGTTCTTACTTCCCAATATTAAAACAATTACACTTATTTATTAATAGCTTATGAACAAAAACCAAAAAAGCCGCAATCTGAGCTTAATCTCTGATTGCAGCTTTTTTTAATCGCTTTGAGTCAATTTTTATTACGCTAGAGTATTAAACTCTTCACAATACTCAACCAAACCTTGATGTTGTTGCACGCTGCCAGGTGCAATTTCTAACACCATAAAAGCCTCTTCGGTTGCTGGCCAGCAACATGTTAAGTCATATTGTAATGCTGCTTGATAACCTGCACGGTGATAATAACTAGGATCACCTAATACCACTACAGCTGGATAATCAAAATCTGCTAATGTCGCTTGTGCTTCTGCTAATAATGCTAAACCAACCCCTTGATGACGGTGATCTTCACGCACTGCTAGCGGCGCAAGACCTTGCCAATTGGTTTCTTGTCCAGCCACAGTGACCGGACTAAAAAAAGCATGTCCAATCACTTCACCTTCATCAGTACAAGCGACCAATGATAACGTGCGGCAACCATTTTCACGTAGGCGCATCACTAAATTAGCTTCAGCATCAGTCTCAAAAACAGTTTTTAATAACTTATCTATCAATAAAATATCAGCAGGTGCTTCAGATCTAATGAGCATGTACTACCTCGTTGTCAGTCACGTTGGCCTGCATTCCCTGATGAATAAAATCAGCTGATTGCTGTAACACAAATTTCACTGGAACTGGTAAAGAATCAAGATCAATACTGTCCATCAAATTCTTTACTTCTAATCCGAGCTCGGTATCACCTTCAATGCGAAGACGACGTTGAAAGAACAGTGTATCAGGATCTTCTTTACGTGCTGCAATTAATACTAAGTCATTACACTCACCACTAAAGCTCACATCATGATGCTCACATTGCTCTGCAACGACTAATTTCTCGTCTTGATAGCTAATAAACCACTGTAATTCTAAATCACGGACTTCCACTTTTAACCAGCGATCTTCAAGAAACTCAAAATCACCGTCTTCTAATGCTTCTTTAAAAACCATTGCTAAGCCATCTAGCATCATTTTCTTTTGAATAGCGAACGGGGTCAGTTTTGCAGGGACGCGTAATAATGCCGGGCCATGTTGAACCAATTTTTTTCTAAGTTGAGCAATCACTATGTGTATTCCTGTTTAAAATCGAACGCTAAAAATGAATTGTATGGCAATCTTGACCATTTGTTTTATGCCTTGAGTCAAAAAAAAGCAACTGCATCGCTAAAACTGAGCATTATTTTGTTAATAAACATTATATTTACGCTAACTAACATTTACACTGCTGATGGCTAAACTTCACCTTATCATTAATATCTCAATATAGCGTCAAGGATCAGACATTCATGCACCTAGAGCAACTTGACTATTGGTTTCCATTACTAACAAATAATAGTCCTTTCCTATTTGCTATTCTTGATGTTCAGCATAATTACTGTCATGTTAATGATCGTTACTGTGATATCAGTGGTAAACCACAACATGAATTGCTCGGGAGTAACGATACCGACACTCTAGGCAGTTATTACTACCAATGCTTAAAGCCCTATTATGACCGTGCTTTTAAAGGTGAGGTGATTGAGGCTGAAATTATAATTAATGATACTTCTCATCACACTAGCTTGCATATTAGCTTGGCACCATTAGTCAGTAATGACGGTAATATTAAGCACATTATTTTACATTCAGTTGATACCTCAGAACGGCACATTCTGATTAATTCCTTACAAGAGTCGGAACACCAACTCAACCAACTGCAAAACTTAATGACAGATGGCCTCTGTGTGGTTGAAAAAAATATCATCATGAATGCTAACCAGCGAGCCATTGAATTATTAGCAATAACATCTAAAAATGCGTTATTGGGACAAGCATTGAGTAATGTCTTGCTTGATAACAAGAAGCAGCCTTGCCACAGTACACAGCTAGAGCACATCACCCATAACGATAATCAACATTATTATGCCGTGCATGGTGAGGATAATTCACCACTACTATTGGCCACAACTCCCATAACTATGATGGGTGAAGCGGCACTATTAATAAAACTCACCGCAGCCACCCGCACCGATGACCAGCAGCATAAAATAGAGCAACTAATGCAACTTGATCCATTAACAGGGCTTTATAACCGCTATGGTTTTAGTCGCCAATTAGATCTGTTAATGAAAGCCAATACACCACTGTTTATGCTGTATATAGACATTGATAACTTCAAAAATATCAATGATTCATTAGGACACCATATTGGCGATAAAGTGTTGCAAGAAATTGCTCAACGCCTGCAACAGCTATTACCTAAAAATGCCTTAATTGGTCATTTAAGCGGCGATGAATTTGCAGTACTGGTTACTTATCCAGAACATGAAAATAGCGGTGAAGTGATTGCAGAGCAGATTATTGCCTTAGTTAACCAACCTTTTGATTTACGCTATTTTAGTAAACACCTTGCTTGCTCTATTGGCATGGTTAAGTCACCAGGTAATGGTCATGATGCACGCATGATGTTACAAAATGCTGATACAGCAATGTATGAAGCCAAAAACCGTGGCCGAAATCGCTTGGTGGTGTTTAGCGACGCCATGAGTAAAGAAGCTCGCATGCGGTTATGGCTTGAAATCGAACTTCAAAAAGCGCTACAAAATAACGGCCTCGAAGTGTGGTATCAACCTAAGGTCAATGCTAAAAACTTTGAAATTGATGGCGCGGAAGCATTAGTTCGCTGGAAGCATCCTGTTGAAGGCTACATCAGTCCAGCACAGTTTATTCCTGTAGCTGAGCGTTCAGGTCTTATTGAACAATTAGGTCGAGTGGTAATGCGCGAAGTCTTTACCACCGTTAACCAATGGAAAAAACAACAGCTTTTAAAAGGTCGTGTCGCGATTAACTTATCATCCCAGCAATTTGAAAACCCTAAGTTAATCAGTTTTGTTGATCAACTGCGCCAGCTAACTGGTATTAATGCGGCTGACTTTACCTTTGAACTGACTGAAAGTACGGTAATGAGTGACGGTGAGCATACCATTCAAATGCTAAATGCCATAAAACAACAAGGGTTTGCGTTATCCATTGATGACTTTGGTACCGGCTATTCTTCACTGTCTTATTTAGCTCGTTTCCCCCTTGATGAACTTAAAATTGATCGCGCATTTATTAAAGACATTGATACTATTCCCAAACAAATTACCTTAATTGAAAATATTATCAATTTAGGCAAATCACTTAGCATGAGTGTGGTTGCAGAAGGAATTGAGACTCGTCAACAAGCAACACTACTGTCAAACCTTAATTGTGACTATATTCAAGGATTTCATTTTCACCGCCCGATGCCTAAACAAGAACTTGAGCAGTTGTTATTAAAGGAAAAAATTTATCTCAACGGTTGATATTAGTCTAAAAATGCGATCATTTAGTAACAATTTTATTGTTTAATATCAACAAAACCTGCCTAGCATCAAGATCTATAACAATAAACACTTTTACTATAATGACATCGCTTTTATGCAAAGATTGGATAATAAAATAACATGGAGCTTCTTTGCCCAGCTGGTAATTTACCAGCGTTAAAAACAGCTATTGATAATGGCGCAGATGCAGTTTATATCGGTTTTAAAGACGATACTAACGCTCGCCACTTTGCGGGTTTAAACTTCACTGATCGCAAACTTGAAAAAGCAGTGCAGTATGTAAAAGATCATGATCGTAAATTGCATGTTGCTTTGAACACTTTTGCCCATCCCGATGGTTTTAGTCGTTGGACCAAAGCAGTCGATAATGCTGCAGCAATGGGCGTGGATGCACTGATTGTGGCTGATATCGGTGTACTTGAATATGCCGCTACCACCTACCCTGATTTAGAATTGCACTTATCAGTTCAAGCATCAGCAACCAACACTGCTGCGATTGAGTTTTATCAACAAAACTTCAATATCAAGCGAGTGGTATTACCGCGCGTATTATCCATTCATCAAGTAAAGCAGTTAGCACGTAATACCGATATGCAATTAGAAGTTTTTGCTTTTGGTAGCTTGTGCATTATGTCTGAAGGTCGCTGTTATTTATCTTCTTACATGACAGGTGAATCACCCAATACTGTTGGTGCTTGTTCACCTGCTAAGTATGTTCGCTGGCAAGAAACGCCACAAGGGCTAGAATCACGCTTAAATGAAGTGCTGATTGATCGCTATGCTGCGGGTGAAAATGCGGGTTATCCAACCTTATGTAAGGGTCGATTTGATATTAATATCGATGGTAATAACAAGCGTTTCCATGCACTAGAAGAGCCTACTAGTCTTAATACATTAGAGATTCTACCTGAACTTTTTAAAGCCAATATTGCTTCGGTTAAGATTGAAGGCCGCCAACGTAGTCCAGCCTATGTTGAGCAAGTTACTCGTACTTGGCGCGCAGCGATTGACCACTATTTAGCAAATCCTGAAGGCTACAGTGTTAACCCTGCGTGGAATGCATGCCTAGGTAATTTGTCTGAAGGTAAACAAACAACGTTAGGTGCATACCACCGTAAATGGCAATAAAGGATCATTAATGAAATATTCACTTGGACCATTGCTGTACTTTTGGCCTCAGCATGATGTTGAAACATTTTATCAACAAGCCAAGCACAGCAATGTTGATGTGATTTATTTAGGGGAAACGGTGTGCTCTAAACGTCGAGCATTAAAACCAGCCCAATGGATTGATATCGCTAAAGAGCTCGCAACAAATGGTAAGCAAGTTGTGCTGTCAACCATGGCGTTGCTAGAAGCGCCTAGCGAAGTCAACATCATGAAAAAATATATCGATAATGGCGATTTTATTGTTGAAGCTAACGATGTATCTGCGATTCAACTTGCCTCACAAAGCAAAGTGCCATTTGTAGTAGGGCCTGCGGTAAACTGCTATAACGCGCAGACGTTGAAGTTGTTTGCTAAACAAGGGATGACTCGTTGGTGTATGCCAGTTGAATTGTCTCGAGATTGGTTAAGTAACACCTTAACCGAATGTGAAACACTTGGGATCCGCGATAAATTTGAAACCGAAGTCTTTAGTTATGGCTACCTTCCATTAGCTTACTCTGCGCGCTGCTTTACAGCTCGGGCTGAAAATAAAGCCAAAGATGATTGCGAAACTTGCTGTATTAAGTACCCACAAGGGATCACAGTTAACAGTCAAGAAGATCAAAAAGTTTTCACCCTTAATGGCATTCAAACCCAATCTGGTTACTGTTATAACCTGATCAATGATTTGAAAGGCATGAAAGATATGGTCGACGTGGTCCGATTAAGCCCAATGGGACTTGATACCCTGACACTGATTGATGATTTCCGAGCCAATGAACAAGGTGATATTCGTCACTCACTTGCTGATGGCCATCAATGCAATGGTTACTGGCATAATCTAGCCGGATTAGATATTCGCTAGAGGTTCGAGGTTCGAGGTTCGAGGTTCGAGGTTCGTTTAGAATAAAAAATAGCCGCTATGATAAGCGGCTATTTTTATAGAACATCATCAGCGCTATGCAGCTAAAGGAGATGACTCTACAGACATTGCATTTTGCTCTGCGGTAAAAATACGATTTAATTCAAGTAACGATAATCGATGTTCAATAAATTCATACACATTGCCTGATAATGCCAATTTATAAAGCATGATCGCAGTTGGATAATCTTGCTGCTGTTGGTACCGTTGAGCTAGATAAAAATACCCTTCTGTCAATCGCAATGATAATTGCTCGTTATCTTTACTCTGTTCTGCAATATCAGTTAAAAACTGATCTTCACTGACCTCACCAAGATACATTCGCACAATCTGCCAACCCCAATCTTGTTTATCACTCGCGGCATAACGCTGTTGAAGTAATGTCTGAGCTTGCTGTGGCACTAATTTTAAATCATTAATATACAGCCAGATCACACGGTAAGGATCATTAATATCTTGCTGATAATGAGGCAATAAATCATCGTTCGCGAGCTCATAACGCTCACCGTAATACAATGCGATACCGCGATTACGATGTGCATAAGGATGATCTGGGGCTAAATCTAGCGTTGAATCAAATGACTCATAAGCTGAATCAAACATTCCCATTTGAGTAAATATTACCCCGGCAACATTAAATAAGTCCGGTTGATTTGGGTTTAACTTTAACGACTTATTAAAATCTAACCGCGCTAAATCGCGTAGACCTAAACTGTCATGCAATAAACCACGATCATAATAAATGGTTGCTAATGTTGTTTGAGGAATATTAGGCTGCTGTAATATTTGCTCAATCCGTGCCAACTGAATCTGCTGCGGCAAACTAGGTTGATAAGGAATCGCCATTGGCGGATGGCTCCATGTTGTAGGCATTACCGAACATCCGCTTAGCATTAATGCAGATGCAATTACAACATATTGAAGATGGCGTATTATCAACTCAGTTCTCCCTGTGACATCAATGACGATCCAGCGTCTATGATAATATTTAGATCAAAAAAAAGGGGCTATTAAGCCCCTTTATATCATGATATTAGCAAAACGCTTAGCCTTGTGGCTGCTCGTCTTGTGCAGGAGCTGCGGCTGGCGCTTCTACTGCTTCTTTCATGCTTAGACGAATACGGCCTTGACGGTCGATTTCAAGTACTTTAACTTGAACTTCTTGACCCATCTGTAGGTAATCAGACACTTTCTCTACACGATCTTGTGAGATTTGAGAAATGTGAACTAGACCTTCTTTTGCACCGATAACTGATACAAACGCACCGAAGTCAACGATACGCATTACTTTACCAGTGTAAACACGGCCAACTTCAACGTCTGCAGTGATTTCTTCGATGCGACGGATTGCTTCTTGTGCAGCAGTACCTTCAGTCGCAGCGATCTTCACTGTACCATCGTCTTCGATTTCGATTGTTGTACCAGTTTCTTCAGTTAGTGCACGGATAACTGCACCACCTTTACCGATAACATCTTTGATCTTCTCTGGGTTGATCTTCATCATGTGAATGCGAGGAGCAAACTGAGAGATCTCTTCACGAGGAGAGTTAATTGCATTATCCATTACGCTAAGGATGTGCTTACGCGCGCCTTTAGCTTGGTTAAGTGCAATTTCCATGATCTCTTTAGTGATACCTTCAATCTTGATATCCATCTGAAGTGCAGTGATACCGTCATCAGTACCTGCTACTTTAAAGTCCATGTCACCTAGGTGATCTTCGTCACCAAGGATGTCAGAAAGAACAACGAAATCATTGCCTTCTTTAACTAGACCCATTGCGATACCCGCAACAGATGCTTTAATTGGCACACCAGCATCCATAAGTGCTAGCGACGTACCACATACAGAAGCCATTGAAGATGAACCGTTAGATTCAGTGATTTCTGATACAACACGTACTGTGTATGGGAATTCGTCAACAGATGGCATTACTGCTTGAATACCACGCTTCGCCAACTTACCGTGACCAATTTCACGACGCTTAGGTGAACCAACAAAACCAGTTTCACCTACACAGTATGGAGGGAAGTTGTAGTGAAGAAGGAAGTGATCTTTCTTCTCACCCATGATGCTATCAATGATTTGAGCATCACGTTGTGTACCCAATGTTGCAGTAACAAGTGCTTGAGTCTCACCACGTGTAAATAGTGAAGAACCGTGAGTACGTGGAAGTACACCAGTACGTACGTCTAGCGCACGAACCATGTCTTTTTCACGACCATCGATACGTGGGTGACCAGCAATGATACGGCCACGTACAACTGTCTTCTCTAGATCGTGGAAGATCGTGTGGATTTCTTTCGCATTTGCATCAGCATCTTCAGCAACAATCGCGTCATTTACTTCAGCTGCAATCTCATGAATACGGTCGTAACGCGCCATTTTCTCTGTGATTTGGTAAGCTTCAACAAGCTTAGCTTCTGCAAGTTCTGCGATCTTAGCTTTAAGTGCTGTGTTCTCTGCAGGTGCAGTCCAATCCCAAGCAGGAGTCGCAACTTCAGCTGCAAACTCATTGATTGCATTGATAACAACTTGTTGTTGGTCGTGACCAAATACAACAGCTTGTAGCATTTGCTCTTCAGATAGACGGTCAGCTTCAGACTCAACCATCAATACTGCATCTTTAGTACCAGCAACAACAAGATCTAGACGGCTTGTTTCTAGCTCTTCATTGCTTGGGTTAAGAACGAATTGATCGTTAATGTAACCTACACGTGCCGCACCGATAGGACCATTAAATGGAATACCAGAAATAGCAAGTGCTGCAGAAGTACCAATCATTGTAACCATATCAGGGTTAACAGCAGGGTTTACAGAAACCACTGTTGCAATAACTTGTACTTCGTTTTTGAAATCGTCTGGGAATAACGGACGGATTGGACGGTCGATTAGACGTGCAGTCAGTGTTTCACCCTCAGAAGGACGGCCTTCACGCTTGAAGAAACCACCAGGGATTTTACCTGCAGCGTAAGTACGCTCTTGGTAGTTCACTGTTAGTGGGAAGAAGTCTTGACCTTCTACTGCTGTTTTTTTACCAACAACAGAAACGAACACTGATGTGTCGTCCATGCTAACCATTACTGCAGCAGTCGCTTGACGTGCTATAACACCAGTCTCAAGAGTAACCGTGTGGTTACCGTACTGGAAAGTCTTTACGATAGGATTCACGTGAATTTCCTTAAATATATTCCGCTTTCTATTTGCTGGTCAATTATAACCAACACAAACATAAGCGTCATGTAATTGATGTCCACTTTATTATGATTTCACGTATCGCGACTAATCAAAGTTCTCATATGACGAAAACTTTTATTAGCCGCGACCTGAAGGTCGACGAAAACGACTCGCAAAGTCATAAATAGTGGAAATGTGCAGTTATTTACTCACTACCTATCATATCTCTGCGTAAGCATTCATACAACAAACTTGAGCTTAACTCCGGTACAGATAGTAGACGAAATTAGAAAAGATGACAGGAAGGCGAATCAATAATAGCGGTATTAGTAATAAAAAGAGCAGATAAAAAGAAAGGAGCCTAGGGCTCCTTTCTTAAAGCAATCTTAGCGACGTAGGCCTAGACGCTTGATCAAGTCTTGGTAACGATCTAGGTTTTTACCTTTAAGGTAATCTAGAAGCTTACGACGACGAGAAACCATACGTAGTAGACCGCGACGGCTGTGGTGGTCGTGCTTGTGGTTAGCAAAGTGACCTTGAAGGTGGTTGATTTGCGCTGTTAAAAGTGCAACCTGAACTTCAGGAGAACCAGTATCATTTTCACATTGTGCGTAATCTGCAACGATTGCTGCTTTAGTTTCTGCATTCAGAGACATAACTCATTCCTAATACAAGATGTTTTAATTTGTGCCGCCAATCTCTGATTCAGCCGACACCCAAGCCGCGGATTATACTGATCAGCGCTACGAACTACAAGCGAATAATTAACCAGCGTTATTTTTAATCTCAAGCAACTTATTTACCCTAATCAAGCTGATTAATGATTGACTATTGCTTATGATTTACTGGTGTCATTATTACTGTTGTTCGTTTGCCATTACTCGCTTTGGTGCCAACATGCCCTTTGCATCAATGGTACCAACACCAATAAATTCAGCACTATCTCCAACCGTAATGCGCACTAATGTGCCTTCAGCTGGAACAACCTCGGCAACGACAGGATTACCGTGTAGAACATGAACCGCGGTTTCTGCAGTAATATTCACTGCTGGTAAATCTTGTACCGCAGTATCAGTTGGTAATAATAACGCATCTAATACTGTGCCAGGCTCAACATCATTAGCTTTAGCATCATCAAGCATCGTTTGTAACTGCTCAATGGTTACCATGCGTTCATACGGAAAGTTAGAAACACCAGTACGACGCAACATAATAACATGAGCACCACAACCTAGCATTTCCCCCAAGTCATCAACGATAGTACGAATATACGTACCTTTTGATACATGAAGTTCCATTTCAACTTCATTGTTATCAAATCGCAATAGCTCAACTGAATACACCGTAATCTTACGCGACTCACGAGGAATTGAGATCCCTTCACGAGCATATTCATACAACTTTCGACCTTGATATTTCAGTGCCGAGTACATTGATGGAATTTGATCAGTTGTGCCACGGAATTTATCGATACAAGCTTCAAGTTGTTCGCGATCAACATTAACCTCACGGGTTTCCACAACTTCACCATCAGAATCTGAGGTATCAGTACGTTCGCCTAATTTGGCAATCACACGATAACGCTTATCAGAATCTAATAAAAATTGTGAAAATTTGGTCGCTTCACCAAAACAAAGCGGTAACATGCCCGTCGCTAAAGGATCAAGCGCACCTGTATGGCCCGCTTTTTGTGCAAAAAAGATACGTTTCACTTTTTGCAGGGTATCGTTAGAACTAATGCCGGTTGGTTTATCAACCAAGATCACACCGTTAATTGGACGACCTTTACGACGACGTGCCATGCTTACTCCTCGCCTTTTTCTACTTCGTCTTCATCACCACGACGATCTTCATCGTCACGTACCGCTTTTGATACTAGGTTAGAAATACGCATACCTTCAGTTAACGATTGATCAAAAATGAAGTTAAGCTCAGGTGTTACACGTAGGCGAATTTCTTTACCTAGTAGTGAACGAATGTAAGGTGCCATTTCACGTAGTGCTGCCAAGCTGCCTTCTGCAGTTTGCTCACCAATCGGAAAGAAAGTTACATAGATTTTGGCGTAGTTCATATCACGCGATACATCAACACTTGAGATTGTTGTCATTGCGATCGCTGGGTCTTTGATTTCACGCTGTAAAATCACTGCTAATTCTTTTTGTAGCTGTTGTGCTACACGTTGGGTACGGCTAAATTCTTTTGCCATTGTCTTGCTCTCTCTAAGAATAATGCTCTTGAAAGAATGGGGAGCCGAAGCTCCCCATTATCATTATCATGTTGAAAAACAACTATCTACACTGATTATTAGTCAAGTGTACGTTGGATTTCAATAATTTCGAATACTTCGATCTGGTCGCCAACGCGAACGTCGTTGTAGTTCTTAACGCCGATACCACACTCGTAACCGTTCTTAACTTCAGCAACGTCATCTTTAAAGCGACGTAGTGACTCAAGCTCACCTTCGTAGATAACTACGTTTTCACGTAGAACACGAATAGGGTTGTTACGCTTAATAGTACCTTCAGTTACCATACAACCAGCGATTGCGCCAATCTTAGGTGACTTAAATACGTCACGTACTTCAGCAAGACCAATGATCTCTTGCTTGAACTCAGGAGCCAACATACCGCCCATCGCCGCTTTAACTTCGTCGATTAGTTGGTAGATGATTGAGTAGTAACGTAGGTCTAGGTTTTCATTTTCGATTGTTTGACGCGCAGACGCATCAGCACGAACGTTGAAACCAAGTACGATTGCGTTAGAAGCTGCTGCAAGTACTGCATCAGTTTCAGTGATTGCACCAACACCTGAACCTACGATGTTCACTTTAACTTCATCAGTTGAAAGCTTACGTAGTGAGTCAGCGATTGCTTCAACAGAACCTTGAACGTCTGCTTTAAGCACAACGTTTAGTTCAGCAACTTCACCAGCTTCCATGTTAGCAAACATGTTTTCTAGTTTAGCTTTTTGTTGACGTGCTAGTTTAACATCACGGAATTTACCTTGACGGTAAAGTGCAACTTCACGTGCTTTACGCTCATCACGTACTACAGTCGCTTCATCACCTGATGATGGCACACCAGAAAGACCAAGGATCTCCACAGGAATAGATGGACCTGCTGATTCGATTTCTTGACCTTGTTCGTTGCGCATTGCACGAATACGACCATGCATTAGACCACAAAGAACGATATCGCCTTTACGCAATGTACCTTCTTGAACAAGTACTGTTGCAACTGGACCACGGCCTTTATCAAGACGAGATTCAATAACAACACCTGATGCCATGCCTTCTTCAACTGCTGTTAGCTCAAGAATTTCTGACTGAAGAAGAATTGCTTCTAGTAGACCATCGATGTTAGTACCTTGTTTCGCAGAGATGTGAACAAACATGTTCTCACCGCCCCACTCTTCAGGCATAACGTCGTATTGAGCTAACTCGTTCTTCACGTTATCTGGGTTTGCATCTTCTTTATCGATCTTGTTTACCGCAACGATCAAAGGTACACCAGCCGCTTTTGCGTGCTGAATCGCTTCGATTGTTTGTGGCATTACGCCATCGTCTGCAGCCACAACAAGTACAACGATATCTGTCGCTTGAGCACCACGAGCACGCATAGCTGTAAACGCTGCGTGTCCTGGAGTATCAAGGAACGTGATCATACCGTTTTCAGTTTCAACGTGGTAAGCACCAATGTGCTGTGTAATACCACCTGCTTCGCCAGAAGCAACGTGTGCTTTACGAATGTAGTCAAGTGTAGATGTCTTACCATGGTCAACGTGACCCATGATAGTAACAACTGGTGCACGAGAAACTTTCAATAGATCAGCTGCGTTACGATCAGAAAGCACCGCTTCTTCAAGCTCGTTTTCTTTACGTAGAATAACTTTGTGACCCATTTCTTCAGCAACTAATGTTGCTGTTTCTTGGTCGATAACTTGGTTGATAGTCGCCATAGCGCCCATCTTCATCATTACCTTGATAACTTCAACGCCTTTAACAGACATTTTGTTCGCTAGCTCAGCAACTGTAATCGTTTCACCGATAACAACATCTTGCTTAGCAACTAGTGCTGTCTTATCGAAGCCATGTTGCATTGAAGCTGGTTTGTTCATTTGTGGCTTACCGCGACCACGTTGGTTACGACCGCCACGGCCACCACGTTCGTCTTGCTTAGCCGCTGGCTTTTTCTTTTTACGACGGCGAGAAGTTTCTTCTTTGCGGTCTTGTTCATCTTCTGCAGCACGAGCATAGGTAGATGTCGTTGTATGGTAATCAGATTTTTCCATACTTACTGCTTGCTCAGGTTTTACCCCGTTTTTCTCGTTCTGTTCTGCCATTTTGCGAGCCTCTTCTAGCTGACGCTGACTTTCTTCTTCGGCTTTTCGCTTGGCTTCCTCTTCCAGACGACGCTGTAGTACTTCAGCATCTAACTTAGCCTGTTTGTCAGCGACGGTGCGCTTAGCTTTTTCGTCAGCTTTGCGCTTATCCTGTTCGGTACGATTCGCTTTATCCTCAGCGGCACGCTTTAGTTTCTGTTCTGCTTCACGCTTAGCAGTTTCTTCTGCTTTACGCTGCTCTTCAGCTTTACGTAGTGCAGCTTCCTCTGCGCTACGTTTTGCTGCTTCTTCTGCGGCTTGTTTGGCAATCATGTCAGCTTCACGTTGCGCTTTTGCTTCCGCTTCGCGCTTAACAGCTTCTTCTGCTGCACGTTGTTCATCCTCTAGTGCTGAACGTTTCACGTAGGTGCGCTTTTTGCGCACTTCTACTTGAACATTTTTGCTCTTGCCACCACTGCCTGACACACTTAATGTACTTCGTGTCTTACGCTGCAGAGTCAGACGAGTCGGAGCGCCGTCAGTATTGCCGTCACTACCATGCTCCTTTTGGAGATGGTTAAGTAACGCCTGTTTTTCGGTTTGGCTTACATTTGCATCAACATTCTTAGCTATCCCAGCATCTGAAAACTGTTGAAGTAAACGGTCAATCGGCGTACCAATTTCTTCCGCCAATGTTTTAACGGTAACCTCTGACATAATGCTCCTCCCTTGCTTTATTTTTTATTACGCTTCGTCGCTGAACCAGCAAATATTACGCGCAGCCATAATTAGCTCACCCGCTTTTGCTTCGTCCACGCCTTCAATGTCGGTCAAGTCATCAGTTCCTTGATCAGCAAGATCTTCAAGCGTACAAATACCTTTTGCTGCAAACTTAAACGCTAATTCGCGCTCAAGACCTTCCAGACTTAATAAATCTTCAGCTGGTTCTACACCGTCAAGCGATTCTTCTTTAGCAAGCGCTAACGTAGTCAATGCAGCTTTTGCACGGCTACGTAGTTGCTCAATAGTCTCTTCATCAAGACCATCAATATCCATTAACTCACTTAATGGAACGTAAGCAATTTCTTCTAGTGTAGTAAAGCCTTCTTCTACCAATACAGTGGCAAAGTCTTCATCAATATCAAGGTGCTTAGTAAACACTTCAATTGACGCTTGTGCTTCTGCTTGGTGTTTTTTCTGTAGATCTTCAACTGTCATTACGTTTAGTTCCCAGCCAGTAAGCTGTGATGCTAAACGTACGTTTTGACCGTTACGACCGATCGCTTGTGCCAGATTATCTTTCTGTACAGCGATATCCATAGTGTGGTTGTCTTCATCAACAATAATTGAATCAACTTCCGCAGGTGCCATTGCATTGATCACGTATTGTGCAGCATTTTCATCCCACAATACGATATCAATACGCTCGCCGCCAAGCTCACTAGAAACAGCTTGAACACGTGCGCCACGCATACCAACACACGCACCAACAGGATCAATACGCTTATCGTTAGTTTTTACTGCAATTTTTGCACGAGAACCAGCATCACGTGCTGCACCCATTAGCTCAATCAGTTCTTCGCCCATTTCAGGCACTTCAATGCGGAATAGCTCAGATAACATTTCAGGCTTAGAGCGCGTCATGAATAACTGGAAACCACGAGCTTCAGGGGCAACTTTGTAAAGTAGACCACGAACACGGTCGCCTGGACGGAAGTTTTCACGAGGAAGTTGATCATCACGCTGGATAACCGCTTCTGCGTTGCTGCCTAAATCAATAATTACTGCGTCACGATTTACTTTCTTAACAATACCAGTGATTAGCTCACCTTCGTTGTCAATAAATTGTGCCACGATTTGCTCACGCTCAGCTTCACGTACTTTTTGTACGATAACTTGCTTTGCTGTTTGCGTAGTAATACGGTCGAACGTTACAGATTGAATATCATCTTCAACATAATCGCCAAGAGCGATTGTTGGATCTTCAAATTGTGCCGCTTCTAAGGTAATTTCAAGTGTAGGTTGAGTCACCTCTTCTACTGCTTTCCAACGACGGAAAGTTTCAAATTCACCAGTTTTACGATCGATAACAACACGAACTTCGATTTCAGCTTCGTGTTTCTTTTTAGTTGCTGTCGCTAATGCAATCTCAAGCGCTTCAAAGATACGCTCGCGAGGAACAGCTTTTTCGTTGGATACCGCTTCTACGACAGCCAAGATTTCTTTGTTCATTTCTAATGCCCCAATTTAGCGGTTAGAATTTTGGAACTAGGTTGGCCTTGGAGATATTGCTAAGTGCAAAGGACTCGTCATTGCCATCTACGTTAAGTGTGATCAGTTCGCCTTCAACAGCGACAATGTCACCTTTCCACTTACGACGGTTACCCATCGCCATTTTTAATACTAAGCTAACTTCATGACCAATAAATTGTTGGTAATGTGCTGCTTTGAAGAGTGGTCTTTCCAATCCAGGGGAAGACACTTCTAGGTGGTAAGCAACAGTAATTGGATCTTCAACATCCATTACTGCACTAATCTGGCGGCTAACCTCTGCACAACCGTCTACATTTATACCATTTTCATGGTCAATAAACACGCGAAGTGTGGAGTGCTCACCAGCACGGATGAACTCTAAACCAACAAGTTCAAAGCCAATAGCTTGAACTGAAGGCTCAAGTAAGTCGGTTAATTGTGTCTCTAAAGCTGTCAAGACAACCCCCCGGAAACAAAAAAAGGGCATAAAGCCCAGTAAATACCTGAATGGTCATGTTTCAGATAATAAAAAACCCCGAATACGGGGTTTTTTATTACTGGACCCTGATTACTAAAACCATGCAAGCAAGTGTCTTAGTAAGAAAACAAACATTCAAAGTAAGAATAGTCTATTTTCAGGAAAGTGGTTGCGGGGGCCGGATTTGAACCAACGACCTTCGGGTTATGAGCCCGACGAGCTACCAAGCTGCTCCACCCCGCGTCCGATTCTGAACTGAGTATACCGTTCAGATGTTACTATTACAAGTAACCAGTATAATGGTGCCGAGAAGGGGACTTGAACCCCTACACCTTGCGGCACTAGCACCTCATGCTAGCGTGTCTACCAATTTCACCATCTCGGCTAAATATTTACTTACTGAGATTTTTCACTTGTTGCTGGTGTTGTTTCAGCAGTGTTCTCAGTTGTTTTTTCAGCTGTAACAACTTTATCTGTAGTTACAGTCTTTGGTGTTTCAACAGCTTGTGTTGTAGCAGGAGCCGAAAGGTTATCCCAACCACTTGTCTCTGTTGCTTGCTTGGTACTCATGTTGCCAAGAACAAGACTGATCACAAAGAAAATTAGTGCACAAAGTGTTGTCATTCGAGTTAGAAAATTTCCTGAGCCGCTAGAGCCGAACAAAGTTCCTGAAGCACCAGCCCCGAATGAAGCTCCCATATCTGCGCCTTTACCTTGCTGAACCATTACTAGGCCAATTACACCAAGCGCAGCGACAAGATAAATCACAAGTAGAATTTCGTACATGGGTTCCACCTATGGTTAAATTGCTATACCGGCTTTGCTTTAGCAGTGCCAGCGCATTCCTCTTATCTAGAGAGCGAATGAATACTAGCGAAACCCTGTAACAGTGACAAGTAATATTTACTAAAAAAGTGAATATTCCGAACCACTTGCACAACATTTAGCCAAAAACAAAGTCATCGAAATAAAAAGGCTGACCATATTTGTATTAGCCAGCCTCCTCCTTTATTGAATAATGTTTAAAAAATTAAACAGTTATCAATAACCATTACATTAGCAGTTTTCTTTTACTGCTTTTGCAATATCTAATGCATATTGCTTAACATCAGCTGCATTTTGGCCTTCAACCATAACACGGATTAATGGCTCAGTGCCTGATTTACGTAACAATACGCGACCATTATCACCTAATTTTTGTTCAACCGCTTGAGTAGCTGCAATAACAGCTGCTGATTGTAGAGGATCGTTGTCACCCTTAAAGCGAACATTTTCCAAAACTTGCGGGAACATTGTCATGCCATCACTGAGCTCTTTCAGGCTCATTTTACTTGCTACGATAGAAGCCATAACTTGTAAGCCAGCAACAATACCGTCACCCGTCGTTACTTTATCAAGTAGAATAACGTGACCTGAATTTTCAGCACCAATTAACCAATTATGCTTTAATAGCTCTTCCATTACATAACGGTCACCCACTTTTGCGCGTACAAAAGGAATGCCTAGATTTTTCAGTGCAACTTCCATGCCCATATTAGTCATTAGCGTACCAACGACACCGCCTTTCAGTTCACCACAACGTAATGCATCACGGGCAATAATGTAAGCGATCTGGTCACCATCAATTTTATTACCAAGCTCATCAACCATGATAATACGGTCACCATCACCATCAAGGGCAATACCAAAGTCAGCTTTTTCTGCTAATACTTTAGCTTGTAACGCGTCAACGTCTGTAGCGCCTACCTTATCATTAATATTGATACCGTTTGGTTCGCAACCAATAGTAATAATTTCAGCACCTAATTCAGCGAAAACCTTAGGAGCAATGTGGTATGTCGCACCATGTGCACAGTCGACAACAATCTTAAAACCTTCAAGGCTTAAATGATTAGGGAATGTACCTTTACAAAACTCAATGTAACGTCCAGCAGCATCATCAATACGGTATGCTTTACCCAATAGGGCTGATTCAACACACGTTAATGGTTTTTCCATTTCAGCTTCAATGGCTAATTCAACTTCATCCGGTAATTTAGTACCTTGAGCCGAAAAGAATTTGATGCCGTTATCATGGTAAGGGTTGTGCGATGCAGAAATTACAATACCCGCTTCAGCACGAAATGTACGAGTTAAATAGGCAACAGCAGGGGTTGGCATTGGACCAGTAAAAGCCGCTTTTAGACCAGCAGCTGCAAGACCGGCTTCTAAAGCAGATTCAAGCATGTAACCTGAAATACGAGTATCTTTACCAATTAATACTTTTTTAGTACCTGTTTTTGATAATACACGTCCTGCAGCCCAGCCTAGTTTCATTACAAACTCAGGTGTAATTGGGCCTTCACCAACAAGACCACGAATGCCATCAGTACCAAAGAACTTACGTTCAGCCATTTTACGCTCCTAGCTCTATCTTATAAGTATATCGATTGTAATCAGCTTACAATCTTTCACTGTTATGGAATTATATCTAATTATTTAGAATATTTTGCGACCATATTACAGACTTGAATAACATCAATTGTTTCTTTAGCGTCATGAACACGAATTATTTGTGCGCCTTTCATCGCAGCCACCGTCGCACAGGCTAAACTACCGGCTAAACAATCAGCAGCTGGTTTATCCAATAATTTCGAAATCATTGATTTGCGAGACATTCCCGCTAATAACGGCAACCCAAACTGATGAAATTGTTCAAATTGCGCTAATAATTGATAATTATGCGCCATTGTTTTACCAAAACCAAAACCGGGATCTAATATCAGCTGTTGGCGGCTAATGCCTTGTTGTTCACAAGCTTGAATGCGCTGCTGAAAAAAATGATTTACATCTGTAATCAGGTCAACATAATTAGGATCAGCTTGCATTGTACGCGGTTGACCTTGCATATGCATTAAGCAGATAGGAACATTTGCTTTTGCAGCAGCAGCTATTGCCCCGGCTTCTTGTAATGCACGTACATCATTAATTAAATCAGCCCCGGCATTTATCGCTTCAGTCATTACCAGCGCTTTACTGGTATCAATTGAAATCCAGCAATCAAATCGTTGTCTAATCGCTTCTATTACCGGAATAACACGTGCAAGTTCTTGCTCAAGACTTACATCGGCAGCACCTGGACGCGTCGATTCACCACCAATATCAATGATAGCTGTACCTGCTTCAAGCATAGATTCAACATGACGGAGCGCACTCTCTAATTGATTGTATTTACCGCCATCAGAAAATGAATCAGGGGTTATATTAACAATCCCCATCACTTGAGGCGTTGTCAAATCAAGCGTCTTAGTTTTACTGATTAACATCATGTTATGACTCCGGAAATTTCCATAAAAAAAAACCCCGACCTAAGTCAGGGTTTTCTATTCACTTAGCTATTAGGCTTGTGGTTTAGTATCTGTATCATCTTTTTCAGATAATGCATCGATACCATCGCCTACAGGCTCATCAGGTGCTAGCTCTGTTTCAGGTGCATTATGGATTGTATCACCGTCATCAGCCCAACCTTTTGGTGCGCGAATAACAGCTTTACGTTCCATTAGGTCATCAATCTGACCCGCATCAATGGTTTCATACTTCATCAATGCATCTTTCATTGCATGCATGATATCCATATTATCAACCAAAATTTGACGTGCGCGCTGGTAGTTACGGTCAATCAGAATACGAACTTCAGTATCAATCAGCTTCGCAGTGTCATCAGACATATGCTTACTTTGTGTTACTGAACGACCAAGGAATACTTCACCTTCGTCTTCTGCATATAGTAACGGCCCTAACTTGTCAGAGAAGCCCCACTGCGTCACCATCTTACGTGCAATATCAGTTGCGCGTTCGATATCGTTTGAAGCACCAGTAGATACTTTCTCACGACCATAGATAAGCTCTTCAGCCAAACGACCACCGTAAAGACTTGAAATCATTGATTCTAAGAATTCACGAGAATGACTTACACGATCTTGCTCTGGTAAGTACATTGTCACACCTAATGCACGACCACGTGGAATAATTGACACTTTGTACACTGGATCGTGATCCGGTACTAAACGACCAATAATTGCGTGACCTGCTTCGTGGTATGCGGTTGACGCTTTCTGATCTTCAGACATCACCATTGATTTACGCTCAGCGCCCATCATGATTTTGTCTTTTGCTAGTTCAAATTCAACCATTGAAACAGTGCGTTTATCACCACGAGCGGCAAATAATGCAGCTTCGTTAACAAGGTTTGCCAGATCAGCACCAGAGAAACCTGGTGTACCACGAGCAATCAATGATGGATTAACATCACCGTCTAGCGGAACTTTACGCATGTGAACTTTAAGAATCTGCTCACGACCACGTACATCCGGAAGACCAACAACAACTTGGCGGTCAAAACGACCTGGACGAAGTAATGCTGGATCCAGTACATCAGGACGGTTGGTTGCGGCAATAACGATAATACCTTCATTACCTTCAAAACCATCCATTTCAACCAGCATTTGGTTCAGTGTTTGCTCACGCTCATCGTGACCACCACCAACACCAGCACCACGTTGACGACCTACTGCATCGATTTCATCGATAAAGATAATACAAGGCGCTGCTTTCTTCGCTTGTTCAAACATGTCACGGACACGGGATGCACCCACACCGACAAACATTTCAACAAAGTCAGAACCAGAGATAGTAAAGAACGGTACTTTCGCTTCACCAGCAATAGCTTTTGCTAGTAATGTTTTACCAGTACCAGGAGGACCAACCATCAACACACCTGTTGGGATTTTACCACCTAGTTTTTGGAAACGGCTTGGATCACGTAAGTAATCAACCAGTTCTTTAACGTCTTCTTTAGCTTCGTCACAACCAGCTACATCAGCAAAGGTTGTTTTGATTTGGTCTTCACCCATCATGCGTGCTTTAGATTTGCCGAACGACATGGCACCTTTGCCACCACCGCCCTGCATCTGACGCATAAAGAAAATCCAAACACCAATAAGCAATAGCATAGGGAACCACGAGATGAAGATTGAAGCTAAAAGGCTTGGTTCTTCTGGTGGTGTACCCGCAACCGCTACGTTTGCGTTAATAAGATCGTCTAACAGTTTTGGATCATTTGCGACAGGTAAGTATGTTACATAGCTCGCATTATCACGTTTGGTTACAGTGATTTGACGATCATTGAATCGTACTTCCTTTATCTGATCCTGACCGATTTGACGGACAAATGTCGTATAATCGACTTGGCCTTTGGTACTATTACTATTGGTTCCGAAACTCTGGAATACAGACATAAGAACAACAGCAATGACCAGCCATAAAATCAAGTTTTTTGCCATGTCACTCAAGGTGTTAACCTCGCGATAACTAAAAGATGAATGTAGATTACTACAGTTTGTAACCTGTAGCCACAATATAGACTTCACGCGAACGATCTCGCGAGGAATCAGGTTTACGAATTTTGACCACTTTAAACATGCTACGAATATCAGCTAAATATTGGTCAAAGCCTTCACCTTGGAAAACTTTTACCGCAAAACTGCCATTCGGTGCAAGCACTTGTCGACACATATCTAATGCAAGCTCAACAAGATACATAGCTCGAGGTTGGTCGGATGCAAGGTTACCACTCATATTAGGAGCCATATCAGACATTACCACATCGACCATATCTGGTTGAATGCGTGTCAATAAAGCCTCTAATACTGCTTCTTCACGGAAATCACCTTGGAGGAAACTAACCCCCGGCAGTGAATCCATTGGCAAAATATCACAAGCGATGACCTGTCCTTCATCACCTACAATTTCTGCCGCGTACTGTGACCAACCACCTGGTGCAGCACCAAGGTCAACCACTGTCATGCCCGGTTTTAATAATTTATCTTTATTTTGAATTTCTTCAATTTTAAAGAAAGCCCGTGAACGGTAGCCCCGTTTTTGTGCTTCTTGTACATATTTATCGTCAAAATGTTCTTTTAACCACCGGCCTGAGCTAGCGGATTGTTTTTTTCTACTCATGCTAAACCTAATGAGTTGCCATACTTAGTAAGTATACGTCGGCTAAAGACTTTATCGCACCTAATTCATTAGATTGCGCCCTAAAAATGTGCAGTGCAACATAATCACTGTAAATTTTCCGACTGTCATCTATTAAACAAATTAGTCTTCTAGACTAGATGGCGGTAGAATGTCGCGTTTTCAACCCTTGTAACTAAAAAAATAGAGTCATCATGAATCTAAGCACAAAACAAAAGCAGTTCTTAAAAGGCCTTGCTCACAACCTGAAACCTGTTGTTCTTATGGGTGCCAACGGCCTAACTGAAGCAGTATTAGCCGAAATCGATTTAGCCTTAAACCACCATGAGCTTGTTAAAGTAAAAGTGGCTTCTGAAGATCGTGAAACTAAATTATTAATCGTCGACGCTATTATTCGCGAAACTAAAGCGGAAAAAGTACAGGTGATTGGTAAAACATTGGTACTTTACCGTCAAACAGAAGATCGTAAAATCGAACTTCCTCGTAAATAAAAAAGGCCGCCTAGCGGCCTTTTTTATATTCGTCGTTGGCAATAAACATGTTTTGCTAACGACAAACCTTACCGTAATTAATAAGTTAACGCTTATTTGTCAAACATAGTCTAAATTTTTACGAACAACAAACAGCAATTACATATTAAATGTATTGTACATCCATGATTTCAAATTCTTTTAAACCGCCAGGAGTGGTAATTTGAACTTCATCACCAACTAGCTTGCCAATTAAACCACGTGCAATCGGTGAGTTAACTGAAATTAAATTTTGCTTAATATCTGCTTCGTCATCACCGACGATGCAATAAGTCATTTCTTTATCACTATCTAAATCTAACAACTTAATAGTTGTACCAAAAATAACTTTACCTGTGTTTGCTAATGTTGTTACATCAATAACTTGGGCAACAGATAATTTATATTCGATATCACGAATTTGTGCTTCACAAATACCCTGCTCTTCACGTGCAGCGTGGTACTCAGCATTTTCTTTTAAGTCACCAAGTTCACGTGCTTCAGCAATCGCTTGAGAAATAAGCGGACGACGCTTTAATAATACCTCAAGTTCCTTGAGCAGCTTTTGTTCGCCGCGAACAGTCATTGGTACTTTTTCCATAAATAAATAGCCTCTGTAACCTGATAGCGCTCGCCAATTTCAGGTAAATAGCGTCAGTCTAGCCCATGGCTAGCCCGACAGAATAAAAAAATGATTTGGTTTATTTTAAACAAAGATGACTCAGAGATCATCATTGATAAATGATAATCCGTATTTAACTGTCATTTTTATGCTAATTCTTTTACTACACCGCTGCTCTAAAAATACCAGTATCGCAATTTATAGCCACCTAAAATCAAACACTCTTAAATGTCAGTGCTTACTTACTATTGTGATATTGACATTAACACCATAAAAAACGTTACAATCCAAGCCATATCAAAAAGCGCGCCAAATCACACTCTTACAAATAAAAATGTCATTTTTAAGTATAAAAAAAATAATATTTTCTAAATGGAACTAAAATTCGAAAAATAATTAGAACTTTTACTTATTTAGTTAACACACTGATAAAAAACATGATAATCACCATAAAAAAACTAAAAACCACTTATTTAAACTATTTTTCAGTTTTTTTTACTAACATATTACCAATGACACAAGTAAAAAGAACGCCATAGCATTTGGCATCAAAATGCAACCTATAAAAAAATCATATAAAGGATTCGGTAATGAACAAGAACCTAATTGCTCTAGCAGTAGCAGCAGCGACTTTCTCTGGCGCAGCATCAGCGGCAACAGTTTATTCAGACGACACTTCTAGCCTAGCTATTGGCGGCCGTGTAGAAGCTCGCGCACTTCTTTCTGAAAATGCTAAAAATGAAAATGCTCCAGTACTTACACAACAAACAAGCAACGATGTAACTGACATCTCACGTGTACGTGTAAACATTGATGCTAAAACACAAATCGCTGACGGCGTACAAGGTATTGGTTACTTTGAGCGTGAATTCAAAGCTGATAACGCTAACGATGAAAACCGTTACATCTACGCTGGTGTAAACAGCGATAAGTACGGCCAAATCGTTTACGGTAAGGCTGACGGTTCTCTAGGTATGATCACTGATTTCACTGATATCATGGCATACGCAGGTTCTGTTGTTGGTGGTACTAAGCTAGCAGTAGCTGACCGTACTACAAATAACCTAGCTTACTCAGGTACATTTAATAACCTAACTTTCAAAGCGAACTACGTATTTGATGGCGCGGCTTATAACGATGATGCTAACTCTAAAAACTTTGGTAAGAAAACCGACCAAAGTGGTTTCTCTACTGCGGTTAAATACAATGTAGCAGATACAGGTCTTGCATTAGGTGCTGGTTACGCGCAGCAGAAAGATCAAACTGCAATCAACAACCCAGTAAACCAAACATCTAAGCAAACATTTGCTGTAGCATCTTACACTATGGGCGATCTATACTTCGGTGGTCTATACAAGTACGGTCACCGTGATGCAACTAACCTAGTGAATGGCGAAGTAACAGATTCTCAAGGTTACGAATTCGCAGCCGCTTACACTATGGGTAAAGCAGTATTTACTACTACTTACGGCTTCATGAAAGATGAGCGTAACACTAGCGGTGCTTACGATGAGTTAGCAAACCAACTATCTGTTGACGGTACTTACTACTTCAACAGCAACTTCCGTACTTACGCTTCTTACACATTCAACATGCTTGATAAGAACAAAGTGGGTAAAGTTGCAGCATCTGACCAAGTTGTTCTTGGCGCACGTTACGACTTCTAATTTAAACGATTAAAAGCGTACTAAAAAAGCGTCGACCTCGGTCGGCGCTTTTTGCTATCTCAAGCAGCAAATTATTGGTAATAACCATATCAAGTGGCTTTTTTTACTAACAGAGTTAAAAAAGCTATGATTGTGATTCATTTTACTTATGCCAATATTCCTAAAGATGCTTAAACGACTTATTTGTTCTGCCTTGCTACTAACAAGCATGCCATCATTTGCAGCGTTTGCGCCTCAGCAAGCCCTCACGCTATTACCGACAGGTAGTGATGCCTCACTACTGGTTGTTAACCCTGCAACCAATAAAATCATCTACCAACATCAAGCCAGCCATCTCCAAGCACCAGCCAGTACTCAAAAGTTATTAACCGCACTTGCGGCTAAATTATATTTAGGTAATGATTTCCGTTTTAGTACTAACCTTGAGACTCAAGGCAATAATGTTATTTTAAATTTTAATGGTGATCCAACCCTAAAAAGCACTGATATTGCCAACCTGTTACGCCAACTCAAGCAACAAGGTGTTAGTACCATTAAAGGTAATCTTTATCTTAATGGTGGTCATTTTACTGGATTTGAACATGCGGTAGGCTCACCGTGGGATATGCTGACTCAGTGCTACAGTGCGCCATCAAGTAGCATTACTTTGGAGCACAATTGTTTTGAAGGGGCGTTATATTCAAACATGGCTTTTGGTGCTAAAACACGGTTACATATTCCTAGCCACCAGCCAATTACCGCTACCAATGATGCAATTGTGGTCACCAAAGCACAGCAAAAAGACCAACACTGTGAGTTATCACTGCAAGCCAATGATAATAATAACTACCACATCACTGGCTGTATTCAACCTAAAAAAGATCCACTCGCGCTGCGATTTGCGGTACAAAATACCACACTATATACAACGGCTATTATTAAGCGTGAATTAAAACAAGCAGGGATCAGTTTAGACGGTAAAATTTTACGTAATGACACCATCAACGGTAAGATCATTGCAACCCATCAGTCTGCGCCATTAACAACACTGCTGTATATCATGCTTAAACGTTCTGATAATTTATTTGCCGACAACCTTGCTAAAACCATCGGCGCTAAATACTTTAATCAAGCGGGTAATTATGCCAATGGTGTCGCCGCTATTAAAGCGATCCTAAAACAAAAAGCCAATATTGATTTATCTAACACTGTTATGGTTGATGGTTCAGGGCTTTCACGTAATAACCGCCTAAATACTCATGATTTAATGGAAGTGCTTAGTTACATTTACCAGCACCCTAAACTAGGATTAATCACCGATTTACCCGTTGCAGGTAAAAGTGGCACTCTTCAATACCGTAAAAGTGTTCAAACTGCGCCATTAAAAGATCATATGATTGCCAAAACAGGCTCATTATTTGGCACTTATAATCTGGCCGGTATTCTTAAAACCAAATCGGGTGAACCTTTGTTGTTTGTTCAATTAGTTACTAACTATTACCCAACTGAGGCTGAATTAAAGGCCAACCCGCTACCACCAATTAATCAATTTGAAAAACAGTACTATACCTCACTGTATAACAACTATTGATTAACATTAACGTGGTTGTCGTTTAGTATTTTGAGTAAATAAAAAAGCCGATCATTTAATGATCGGCTTTTTATTACAATTAATAATTGTATCGAAATACGATTACTTAATCATTGCATGCAGTTCTTGAATCGATGTTACTGTGTTGCGGTCATCTGCAGTGTGTGCCAGACAAGTCGCAAAACCTGCGTTCAAAGTGGTCGTGTAATTGACCTTTTCAGCCAAAGCACTACGACGTAGTACCTTAGAATCCTCAATCGCTTGACGACCCTCAGCAGTATTCACAATATAGGTGTACTCATTATTCTTAATTCGATCAAGAATATGAGGACGACCTTCGTGAACCTTGTTTACCAAACGTGGGTTAATACCCGCTTCGCCAAGAATAACCGCCGTACCATGAGTTGCATCTAGTTGGTATCCCAGTTTAATCAACTTAGAAGCCAAATCAACCACACGCTTCTTATCACCTTCACGTACAGAAAGTAATGCACGACCTGATGATGGATACTCTTTACCACAGCCTAGCTCAGCTTTAGCAAACGCTTCTGCAAAAGTATTACCAATGCCCATAACCTCACCTGTTGAGCGCATTTCTGGGCCTAACAGTGGATCAACGCCTGGGAATTTGTTAAATGGCAGTACCACTTCTTTCACAGAGTAATACGGTGGAATGATTTCTTTGGTGAAACCTTGTGACTCAAGTGATTGACCCGCCATTACACGTGCAGCAATCTTAGCTAATGGTGCGCCAGTTGCTTTTGAAACAAATGGTACCGTACGTGCAGCACGCGGATTAACTTCAATTAAGTAAACTTGGTTATCTTTAACAGCGAACTGAGTATTCATTAAACCTCGAACACCTAATTCAAATGCTAAGTTCTTCACTTGCTCACGCATTACATTTTGAATATCTTGGCTTAGCGTATAAGCAGGTAATGAACACGCTGAGTCACCAGAGTGAACACCGGCTTGCTCGATATGCTCCATGATACCGCCAATTACCACTTGTTCGCCGTCACAAATCGCATCAACATCGACTTCAATCGCATCATCTAAGAAACGGTCTAACAATACTGGTGATTCGTTTGATACACTTACTGCTTCATTAAAGTAACGACGTAAATCTTGCTCATCGTAAACAATTTCCATTGCACGACCACCAAGTACATACGATGGACGTACCACTAATGGGAAACCGATGATTTTTGATTTCTCAATCGCCTGCTCCATCGTGGTCACGGTTGCGTTTTCAGGTTGTAATAAACCTAAACGGTCAACTGCTTGTTGGAAACGCTCACGGTCTTCAGCACGGTCGATAGCATCTGGGCTCGTACCAATAATTGGCACACCAGCAGCTTCAAGTGCACGTGCTAATTTAAGTGGCGTTTGGCCACCGTATTGAACGATAACACCTTTTGGTTTCTCAACACGTGCAATCGCAAGTACATCTTCCAGTGTTACTGGTTCAAAGTACAAACGGTCAGAAGTATCATAATCGGTTGATACTGTTTCTGGGTTACAGTTAACCATAATGGTTTCGTAACCGTCTTCACGTAATGCTAGTGATGCATGTACACAACAGTAATCAAATTCAATTCCCTGACCAATACGGTTAGGGCCACCACCAAGAATCATGATCTTTTCTTTAGTCGTTGGATTTGCTTCACATTCATCATCATAAGATGAGTACATGTAAGCTGTATCTGATGAAAACTCAGCTGCACAAGTATCAACACGCTTATACACTGGGTGAATATTGAATTGGTCACGCAGCTTGCGAATTTCACTTTCAGCGACACCAAGCAATTTAGCTAGGCGCGCATCAGCAAAACCTTTACGCTTTAATGTACGTAGTGATTGTTCATTAAGACCTGCAAAACCTGCCGCTTTTACGCGTGCTTCGTCTTTAATAATGTCTTCGATTTGAACCAAGAACCAACGGTCAATGTTGGTAAGGTTAAAGATACCGTCAACTGACATCCCCGCACGGAATGCATCACCGATGTACCAAATACGCTCAGCACCCGCTTCTTTTAGTTCATAGCGAATTTTGCTCATTGCATCAGGTTCATCAAGATCAACCATCTCGTCAAAACCATTCGCGCCAACTTCTAAACCACGTAAAGCTTTATGTAATGATTCTTGTTGGTTACGGCCAATCGCCATTACTTCACCAACAGATTTCATCTGCGTCGTTAGGCGATCGTTAGCACCTGCAAATTTTTCAAAGTTAAAACGAGGAATTTTAGTTACAACATAGTCAATCGTTGGTTCAAACGAGGCTGGTGTTGCGCCACCTGTGATGTCATTCATTAGTTCATCAAGAGTAAAACCAATCGCCAGTTTTGCTGCGATTTTAGCAATCGGGAAACCTGTTGCTTTAGATGCTAATGCTGATGAGCGTGATACACGTGGGTTCATTTCGATGATAACCATACGGCCATCTTCAGGGTTAATACCAAACTGAACGTTTGAACCACCTGTTTCAACACCAATTTCACGTAATACAGCTAGCGATGCATTACGCATTAGCTGGTATTCTTTATCCGTTAGTGTTTGTGCTGGTGCAACAGTGATTGAGTCACCAGTATGAATACCCATTGGGTCAAAGTTCTCAATCGCACAGACGATAATGCAGTTGTCGTTTTTATCACGCACAACTTCCATTTCGTATTCTTTCCAGCCGATCAGTGACTCATCAATCAACAACTCACTGGTTGGTGATAAATCGAGACCGCGAGAACAGATTTCTTCAAACTCTTGTTTATTGTAAGCAATACCGCCACCGGTACCCCCCATCGTAAACGACGGACGAATAATACAAGGGAAGCCAACCATATCGAGAACTTTGTAAGCTTCTTCCATGGTAGTTGCAGTATCTGCACGTGGACATTCAAGCCCAATCGCTTTCATTGCTTTATCGAAACGTGAACGGTTTTCAGCTTTATCAATCGCATCCGCTGTTGCGCCAATCATTTCGACATTAAATTCTTTTAATACGCCATATTTTTCAAGATCTAACGCACAGTTAAGTGCAGTTTGGCCACCCATCGTTGGCAATACTGCATCTGGACGTTCTTTTTCGATGATCTTGCGTACCACTTCCCAGTGAATAGGCTCAATGTATGTTGCATCCGCCATATCAGGGTCGGTCATGATCGTTGCTGGATTTGAGTTAACCAGAATAACGCGGTAACCCTCTTCACGTAACGCTTTACATGCTTGTGCACCTGAGTAGTCGAATTCACACGCTTGACCGATAACAATCGGACCAGCACCTAAGATTAATACACTTTTAATGTCAGTACGTTTTGGCATTTTTACTACTCCCAGTTTAGGCGCTGTGTTTCTTGATTAGTTCGATGAAATGATCAAATAGTGGTGCTGCATCATGTGGACCAGGGCTCGCTTCTGGGTGGCCTTGGAAACTAAATGCTGGCTTGTCGGTACGATGGATACCTTGTAAAGAGCCATCAAACAGGGATTTATGTGTTGCACGTAGATTATCAGGTAAGGTTGCTTCATCAGCGGCAAAACCGTGGTTTTGGCTGGTGATCATTACCACATCACGCTCAAGATCTTTTACTGGGTGGTTAGCACCGTGGTGACCAAATTTCATTTTCACTGTTTGTGCACCACTAGCCAATGCCAGAATTTGGTGACCAAGACAGATACCAAAAATCGGTAACCCTTTGTCTAAAAATACTTTTGTAGCTTCAATCGCATAAGTACATGGCGCTGGATCACCAGGACCATTGGATAAGAAAACACCATTTGGATTTAATGCTAATACTTCTTCTGCTGACGTTTGCGCCGGTACTACCGTTAGACGGCAACCGCGGTCAACAAGCATACGTAGAATATTGCGCTTAGCACCAAAATCGTAAGCAACAACATGGTACGGCAGTTCGCTGTCATCTTTTGCTGCAGGTAAACCGCCCGTTAATGTCCATGAACCTTGCTTCCAGCTATAAGTTTCAGCCGTGGTCACTTCTTTTGCTAAATCCATACCTTTAAGACCAGGGAATGCTTTAGCTTGAGCTAATGCCGCTGTCTCATCAAGGTCATTACCAGCCATGATACAACCGTTTTGAGCACCTTTCTCACGTAAAATACGGGTTAACTTACGCGTATCAATATCAGCGATGCCAACAATATTTTGTGATTTAAGGTAGTCAGAAAGGGATTGTTCAGAGCGGAAGTTAGAAGCAATAAGAGGAAGATCACGAATAACTAAACCTTGAGCATGAATTGCTGTTGATTCTTCGTCTTCGGTATTAGTACCAGTGTTGCCAATATGAGGATAAGTAAGAGTAACGATCTGTTGCGAGTAAGAGGGGTCAGTGAGAATTTCCTGGTACCCCGTCATCGAGGTATTAAAAACAACTTCACCAACAGCCGAACCATCTGCCCCAATGGACACGCCGCGGAACACTGTCCCATCTTCAAGGACTAACAGCGCAGATTTGCTCAAGACAACCTCCAAAAAATAAAAATGCAATTAAAACAGATAAATTTGCAACTACCCATTCCATTTAACGCCAAAAACCTTTAACTACTGATTTTTGACAAATTGCGCAAATTCTATGGATCAGTTAGCAAACTGTCAACATTTAACTGTAATTAAATTTAGAAAATCACGACCAAGCACTCTTTTTTGTACCAAACACTGAAAAAAACAACTTTAATTACATCTTTAGGACTATTGAATAACGCAACCCACAATGTAATCGATTGCCAAAGTAACAAACCAATTAACAAAATTTAAAACAATGCGCAAACGATAAAATAATTAGACTTTACATACAAAAACAACCACAAACAAAGAGAAACAGCACTAGATTGATATAAACAACATCAAAATACACAATTCAAACAGGATTACCCTATGCTTGAGTTACAGTAAATCAGTCAGCTTAAGCTATGCACAAAATACCCACAAACATGCATAAAAAAAATCGTAAACGATCATTCAGTTATAAAAAAACCTGCACAATGGCAGGTCTTAAAGCAAGTCGAGACTGAATCTATAATCGATCCAAATCCAATACATCTGTCATGGTATAAAATCCACAAGGCTTATTATTGAGCCATGCTGCAGCACGCACTGCGCCATTAGCAAATGTCATTCTGTCAGTCGCTTTATGGGTAATTTCAACCCGCTCACCAATATCAGCAAACATAGCGGTGTGTTCACCGACAATATCTCCAGCTCGAATGGTCGCAAAACCGATCTCATCACGCGTACGCTCGCCGGTGATCCCTTCACGCGCGTAAACAGCAACATCACTGAGTTTGTTACCCATCGCACCAGCGATCGCTTCACCCATACCTATTGCTGTTCCCGATGGCGCATCTACTTTATGACGATGATGAGCTTCGATAATTTCAACATCACAGTAGTCTCCCATCACTTTGGCGGCTTTTTCTAATAACTTAAACACCAAATTGACTCCAACACTGTAGTTAGGAGCCATAACGACAGCTATCTGCTCAGCTGCAGTATCAATGAGCTGCCGCTGTTGCTCACTAAAACCTGTAGTACCTATGACTATTTTTTTATGGTGCAGCTGGCATAACTCAAGGTTTGCCAGTGTGACTACTGGTGCAGTAAAATCAATTAACACATCAAAGTCATCTATCGCTTGGCTAAGATCATCAATAATAACAACACTCGCCAAACCAATTCCTGCGAGCTCTCCAGCATCCGCACCCACTAAACTCGAGCCTGTACGCTCAGTAGCAACCGTTAGTGTCGTTGTATTTGACAATGCAGTAGCTTTAATTAACTGACGTCCCATTCGTCCGGCTGCGCCGGCTATTGCAATTCTGACCATTAACGTGCGTCTCCTACACTATTTATTTCATAATAATATCGTTCCACTGTAGCTTGTTGACTATGATAAAAAAAGCCCCAGTTTTCACTGAGGCTCATCAATCACAAACAAACACTGGCTTAGATATTTTTTACTTGTAACTCTTTTGGTACTTCAAAGAACATATTTTCTTCACGACCAGATAATTCTTCAACATCAGCAGCATTAGTGAGTTGCTTAATTCGCGTAATAATTTGATTCACTAACTCTTCAGGTGCTGACGCACCAGCCGTAACACCGACTAAAGTTTTATCTTCAAACCATAGTGGATCAATATCGTCTGCACTATCGGTCAAATAACCCGGCGTGCCAAGTTTTACCGCCAGCTCACGTAAGCGATTTGAATTGGATGAATTTTTAGAGCCGACCACAATCATTACATCAACCGTGGCAGCCATTTCACGTACTGCATCTTGACGATTTTGGGTTGCATAACAAATATCATCTTTACGTGGTCCTTGAATATCAGGGAACACCTGCCGCAGACGATCAATGACATCGGCTGTTTCATCAACAGATAACGTAGTTTGACTAACAAAATGAAGATTTGATGGATCTTTTACTACTAAAGCATCGACATCTTGTGGTTTCTCAACCAAATACATACCACCGTCTTGGTTGGCATATTGACCCATGGTACCTTCGACTTCAGGATGACCAGCATGGCCAATCAACACCACTTCCATCGCTTTACGACTAGCGCGAGCCACTTCCATATGTACTTTTGTTACCAATGGGCAGGTAGCATCAAACACAGTTAATTGTCGTGCTTTAGCTTCATTTCTAACCGCTTGCGACACTCCATGAGCCGAGAAAATAACGATATTATCGTCAGGTACTTCACTTAATTCCTCAACAAAAATAGCTCCACGCTGTTTAAGCCCTTCGACAACAAAGCGGTTATGCACAACTTCATGACGTACATAAATAGGTGGCTGATACATTTCTAGTGCACGCTCAACAATGCTAATCGCACGATCAACACCAGCACAAAAACCCCGTGGATTTGCGAGTAATATTTTCATCAATTATGGCTCTTAACGTTCAATGGAGACAACTTCAACCTCAAAGGTGACTGTCTTACCTGCTAATGGGTGATTAAAGTCAACGGTCACTGACTCACCCATTACTTGAGTAATTATACCGGGAATATCATGCCCATCAGGTCCTGTGAAGGCAATAATACGACCAACTTCAGCTGGTGTATTTGCACTAAACTTACTCAGATCGACATGATGAATATTATTCGGGTTTGAAGGACCAAAAGCATCTTCAGGTGCTAAATCAAATGTCGCTTTTTGTCCTACTGTTAATCCTAATAGACATTTTTCAAAGTTAGCAGTAAGACTGCCATCACCCATGCGAAATATCACTGGTTTAGCATTAGCAAATGTCGATTCAGCGACAGACCCATCAGCCAATTTAATCGCAAAATGCATTAGCACTTCGCTGTTATCCTTGATCACCGACATATATTTTCCCCTATTATTGGTTACGACTATTTAACAACAAAGTGTCACGGGTATCAACGCATGCTGACTAAGGTTTTACCTACTTCAACAACTCTGACGCTACTTTGGAACAGTTCGAGGCGAGTTAATACTGCTCAATAAATACAATATTGCACCGCAACAAATGGCAACATCAGCAATATTAAAAATAGCAAAATGGTGATTCTTATAATAAAAATCTAAAAAATCAATTACAAAACCATAATGTACTCGATCGAAAAGATTGCCTAATGCGCCCCCAATAATCAATGCACAACCAATATTATGCGCCGTTTTTGTAATCGAAGCTTGGCGCATTTGATAACTTAAAAAACCACATACCACCACAGCAATGAAGCAAAATAGCCACCGTTGCCAACCCCCTTCGGTACTTAAAAAACTAAATGCAGCACCAGTATTATGGACGTAATACAGATTCATAAATGGCAATACGGCTATCGGTTTCTCCCCATTGGCAGCCATAGTACCCATAATGATAATTTTACTTAGGTAATCAACCATGAACACAATCATTGCGACCCATAGCCAGCGTAAGCCTGATCGTTGCTCAAATTTTGAATCTAATCCTACCTTTGCCATTTGGGTATACTCCTCATCACACCATTTGCCATCTAGTATAACTATTGCCACTGAAATTTAAGTCTTATCGAAGTCAAACATAGACCGCCAATTAATAATTAAAAAAAAACGCCACCTGTAATCACAGGCAGCGTTATATTTTAATAACCTATCAATGTTTAGTGTGCTTTAGCGACTTTATCGGCTCGAAAACCATCAAGAATCAATAATGCAGCCCCTAAACAAATGGCTGAATCAGCAATGTTAAATGCAGGCCAATGATAATTACCGTAGTAAAAATCAAGAAAATCGACCACAAAACCATGGTATAAGCGATCAAATAAATTGCCTAATGCACCACCAATAATTAGCGCATACGCAATGTTGGCCATTTTATTGGTTGCAGGTGTACGACGCATCCACACCGCTAATAAACCACAAACACCAAAGGCAATCGCTGCAAATAACCATCGCTGCCAACCACCCGCACTACTTAAAAAACTAAATGCGGCACCGGTATTGTGCACATACAGTAAATTAAAAAACGGGGTGATTTCAATCCGGTTTGGCCAACCATAGCCCATCGTGTCCATCACCAATAGCTTAGAGCCATTGTCGATAATAAATACCAGAATCGCTAGCCATAACCAGCGAATACCCGATTGTTTAAGCGTTAGCGGTTGCTGAGGCGTTGAACTAGTCATTAGGCAAATTTACGCTCTTCGCCGTCGCCATCGATGTTAGTTACACAACGGCCACACACTTCTTCGTGTCCTGCAATTGTGCCAACATCAGCAACATGGTGCCAACAACGCTCACATTTTGCCGCTTCTGATGCATTCACAGTTACAAATAATCCTTCGATATCTGTTTCTTGTGCGCCTTCAGGCTTGCTATCAGCAACAACAACTTGTGCTTTTGATGTTAGCAATACAAAACGTAATTCGTCTTCTAGCTTATTCAGTTTCGCTGCAAGCTCTGCATTTGCAGTTAATGTCACTTCAGCTTGTAGTGAGCCACCGATAACTTTTTCGCTACGTGCTGTTTCAAGTAACTTGTTCACTGCACCACGAACTTGCTGAATTTCAGCCCAGAAATCATTGTTTAGCTCTTCGTTTTCAGCTAGACCAAATAAACCATCGAACCACTCACCAGTAAACACGAATTGATCACGCTTACCTGGCATTTCGTTCCAGATTTCATCAGCAGTGAATGACATGATAGGTGCCATCCAACGAACAAGTGCTTCAACGATGTAGTAAAGTGCTGTTTGACAGCTACGTTGTGCATGACTGCCACGTTTTGCTGTGTATTGACGGTCTTTAATAACATCTAAGTAGAAAGAACCCATTTCAACAGAACAGAACTGCATTAAACGTTGAGTTACTGTATGTAGGTTGTAGTCTTCGTATGCTTTAACGATCTCTTCTTGAGCCGCCATTGCACGACCCACAGCCCAACGATCAAGTGCTACCATTTCGTCAACTGGCACACAATCTGTTTCTGGGTTAAAGCCGTTTAGGTTCGCAAGGAAGAAACGTGCTGTGTTACGAATACGACGGTACGCATCAGCTGAACGCTTTAGGATCTCATCAGATACTGCAACTTCACCAGTGTAATCAGTTGATGCAACCCATAGACGTAGAATATCTGCGCCAAGCTTGTTGGTCACATCTTTAGGTGCAACAACGTTACCCACTGATTTCGACATTTTACGGCCTTGACCGTCAACCACGAAGCCGTGTGTTAACACTTGCTTATACGGGGCTTTGTCTTTCATCGCTACCGATGAAATCAATGAAGACTGGAACCAACCACGGTGTTGATCTGAACCTTCAAGGTAAAGATCCGCTGAATGGCCGTTAAACTCAGGGCGGCTATCAACCACTGAGAAGTGAGTAACACCAGAGTCAAACCATACATCTAATGTATCTAGTACTTTCTCGTAATTAGCGGCATCTTCTGCGCTCATTACGTCAGTTAGTTCTAGATCCCACCACGCTTGAATACCCTTTTTCTCAACAAGCTGTGCTACTTTTTCAATTAGCTCAGATGTTTGAGGGTGAAGCTCTTGCGTTTCTTTATGGATAAACAATGCAATTGGCACACCCCAAGTACGTTGACGTGAGATACACCACTCAGGACGACCTTCAACCATACCTTCGATACGGCTTTGGCCCCACTCAGGCATCCACTGCACGCTCTTGATTTCTTCTAATGCTTTTGCACGCAGACCGGCTTTCTCCATTGAGATAAACCACTGTGGCGTTGCACGGAAGATAATTGGCGTTTTATGACGCCAGCAATGTGGGTAGCTGTGAGTGATTTTTGAGAAATGTAACAATGAACCATGTTCACGTAATACATCTACAACCACTTCGTTAGCTTTAAATACGTGTTGACCAGCAAAGATCTCAGTATCAGGCAAGTAAACGCCGTTGCTACCAACTGGGTTAGCAATTTCTAAGTTGTACTTTTGACCAACCACGAAGTCTTCTTGACCGTGGCCAGGTGCGGTATGTACACAACCAGTACCTGATTCTGTTGTAACGTGATCAGCAAGCACTACTGGCACATCAAAGCTGTAGAATGGGTGATTAAAGCGCATTAGCTCTAATGCATCACCTTTACAGAAACCAAGAATTTCTGATTCTTCAAAGCCAACACGGCCCATCACTTCTTTCACAAGCTCAGCCGCTACGATCAAACGTTGTGGTTGAGGGTGTGCGTCAGTTACTGGTGTTTGTACTAATGCGTATTCAAGATCTGCACTTACAGCAACTGCGCGGTTAGCTGGCATTGTCCACGGTGTGGTTGTCCAGATAACAATCGACACATCGCCTTGGCCTTGGTCAGCAACACAGCCAAACTTCGCTAATACTGCAGCTTCATCTACCGCTTTAAATTTAACATCGATAGATAGCGATACTTTATCTTGGTATTCAACTTCAGCTTCAGCCAAAGCAGAACCACAATCAGTACACCAGTGAACAGGCTTAAAACCTTTCAGTAGATGATCTTTATCTGCAATTTTACCTAATGCACGAATGATATTGGCTTCAGTACCAAAATCCATAGTGCGGTATGGCTTGTCCCACTGGCCTAGTACACCTAGACGCATGAAACTTTCTTTTTGGCCTTCAACTTGACCAGCAGCATATGCACGACATTTTTCGCGGAACTCAGCAGCCGTTAATTTTTGACCTGGCTTACCAAATTTCTTTTCTACCATTAATTCAATCGGTAGACCGTGGCAATCCCAACCAGGAATGTACGGTGAATCAAAGCCAGAAAGTGTCTTTGACTTAATAATAATATCTTTAAGAATCTTGTTTAACGCGTGACCGATGTGAATATCACCGTTAGCGTAAGGAGGGCCATCGTGTAATACGAAAGATTTTTTACCTTTCTTAGCTTTACGAATTTCACCGTAAAGATCTTCATCATACCAACGCTTAAGCATTGCTGGCTCACGTTGAGCTAGGTTGCCTCGCATCGGAAACCCTGTTTCAGGCAGGTTCAGGGTATCTTTATAGTCACTCATGGATTCTAGATTCCGTTACTTGGGCGAAATTGGACATTATTACGCTCAGACAGCCACACCCGTGCTGCTTGAGCATCTCGTTCGATTTGTAGTTTCAGCGCATCGAATGATTCAAATTTTTGTTCGTCACGCAATTTATGGCGTAACACGACTTCAAGCTGGCGACCATAAAGATCCGCTTGATAGTCAAATAGGTGAACTTCCAGTTGTTGTCGTACACCTTGTACCGTTGGTCGGTGGCCAACATTAGCTACACCTGCAATAGGTGCGGCGGTAATACCCAGCACTTCAACCGCGTAAACCCCTGCAACAGGTGCTACACGGCGTTTTAGTGGAATATTCGCTGTTGGAAAGCCGATAGTACGGCCTAATTTTCTTCCGTGTGAGACACGACCACGAATACTGTATGGTCGACCAAGCATTTGTTCTACTTGTTCTAATTCATTATTCGCTAACGCATGACGAATTGCAGTACTGCTTACTCGCTGCTGTGAAACACAAAAACTTGCAGTACTAATTACTTCAAATCCGTATTTCTTACCAGCTGCCACCAGCATTGCAAAATCACCACGTCGTTCTTGACCAAAACGAAAGTCATCACCAATAACCAGAAATTTAACACCCAATTGCTTTACCAACAAGCATTCGACGAAATATTCAGCAGTCATGGCAGCAAAATGATGATTAAAATTAACACACAATAATCGATCAATACCGACTTTTTTCAATTCTACATATTTCTCGCGAAAACGGGTTAACCTTGCTGGCGCTTTATCACCAGCAAAAAGTTCTTGTGGTTGTGGCTCAAACGTCATCACCGTTGCGGCAAGTCCCATTGAATGTGCTTTCGCAACTACCTGTTTAAGCAAGGTTTGATGACCAAGATGGACGCCATCAAAATTACCGATCGTCAACACACAACCATGATGGTATGGCTGAATATTGGGTATACCTCGAATCAATTCCATAGGTGATTTAACTATGTCAGTACTCATAAGGCTATTCGTTCATCCTACAATCAGGTTACTTGTTTATATGATGACCAATAACAGCCAAAAATTTAATAACTGCGGAAAGTCATCTACCACCATTACTGTTGAAAAAAGCTTTCTCGCGTAAAGCTGGTGAATTATATACTACTCAGCGGTTTCAATCAGCTCTCCGCACGCAGATGACGCGGACGAACACCTAAAATAATCGCACATAGTAGATAAAGACCACTGCCACCAAAGATCAAACCAAACAGCCACATCATTCGTTCTAGTAAATGGAAAGCTAACCATTGCTCAGTGGTTGGACTAAACCAGAGTAATCCAGTCACCATCACCACACCAGCAATCGCTAATCGCAGTACAAACAGTAATGTCTGACGGCTAACGCGGTAAATATTTCCCTTGTGTAAGCCTCGATATAGCAACCCAGCATTTAGCAAAGCTGATAACACACTCGCAATCGATAAACCAACGTAACCATAAAATGGGGCAAAAACACCGTTAAATACCATGTTACTAACCATGGCAATAATACCAATTTTTACTGGTGTTTTAGTGTCTTGGCGAGCGTAATAACCAGGCGCAAAGACTTTAATCAACATGTAATTAAGCAAACCTGCTGATACTACCCATAGCGACATTGCGGTTTGATTAACGTCATACAGATCAAACTCACCCCGCATGAACATCACCATTAACATCGGTTTGGCTAAGGTGATCATCCCCAGCATTGCAGGAATACCTAAGATCAACACCATTCGCACCCCCCAATCCATGGTATGTGAAAACTGCTCAGGGGATTTATCAACATGCTTACGTGATAGTGCCGGTAAAATTACCGTCGCAATTGCGATACCAAATAGGCCTAACGGGAATTCTAATAAGCGATCAGAATAATATAACCAACTGATTGATCCCGTCATCAGAAAACTCGCAATCAAAGTATCAAGCAATAAATTGATTTGAGTGACTGATACGCCAAACAGAGCGGGAAGCATTAGTTTACGTATTTTAGTCACGCCAGGGTCATTCCAGCCCCATTGTGGCCGTACTAAATAGCCCTCACGATACAAAAACGGTAATTGAAAACCAAATTGAACTAAACCACCGATGAAAACACCTATCGCTAAACCAATTTCAGGTTTGGCTAGATGGGGAGCAACAAACACCGCACAACTAATAATCGCAATATTAAGAAATACTGGCGTAAACGATGAAATCGCAAATTTACCTAGAGTGTTTAAAATTGCGCCAGATAGCGCCACGAAGGTAACAAACCACAAATAGGGAAAAGTAATTTTCAGTAATAAACTAGCCAGCTCAAATTTTTCAGCACCAGGCGCAGTACCGTGAACCCAATCCCAGAACCAACCGAAACCAAATAATGCCGTTACTACTCCCGACCCTAATACGCCGACTAAAGTCACGATGGTAACAATACCGCCTAAGGTACCTGCAGCACGAGCAATCAATAATCGAGTCTTATCTACGTCACCTGCGGCATGGTATTCCGTTAGTACGGGTACAAAAGCTTGCGAAAAAGCCCCCTCCGCAAAAAGACGACGTAAAAAGTTGGGAATTTTGTTGGCAAAGAAAAAAACATCGGCCGCAGCCCCTGCTCCCATAAGGTTAGCGACGACCACATCTCGGACTAAACCGAGCACGCGGGACACCAAAGTCATGGCGCTAACTATCATTCCAGAGCGTAAAAGACGCTTACTCACAAAAAAACCTCATAAAAGATGTTCAGAAAGGTGACTTCTGAATCGAAATACTGGTAAAATCTGTCGCCATATTAACCGTGTTAATCCGCAAGTGCCAACTAGATTGGTATGGCGGTTATTTGCACGAATCATTTGACAATGATTAAGATTAAGGGCATAGTCCTCGGCCTTAAATTGTCACCATACCAAGATTTGGGAGTTACACCCTTGGCAAATATCAAATCTGCTAAGAAACGTGCACTAACTTCAGAAAAACGTCGTCAGCATAACGCTAGCCGTCGTTCTATGATGCGCACTTTCTTCAAGAAAGTAATTATCGCTATTGAAGCTGGTAATAAAGAAGCTGCAACACAAGCTTTCGCTGAAATGCAACCTGTTATGGATCGCATGGCTACTAAAGGCCTGATTCATAAGAACAAAGCTGCACGTCACAAAGCTCGTCTAACAGCGAAAATCAAAGCTCTTTAATTTTAATTAATGAGTCTAGATTAAAAAAAACCGACCTTAGGGTCGGTTTTTTTATGTCTCTTCATTAGCCATCGGCTATAAAACTAGCACTTCAATCGTTAATATTGCTAACTTTATAGTTGAATTTATTTCACATCTTCGAGCATAAAATGAAAAAAACGCTATTACGCGGCTTGTTCAACGTTCTGCCGCTAGTATTAAGTATTTGGTTATTTTGGTCACTTTTTGAGTCATTAGATGAAGTAGGCAGTTTTTTATTTGGCCTTGTTCACATCAATGAACTCTTCAAAGGTGCTGGTTTTTTACTCATTCTAATCTTATTGTTTGTTGCTGGACTGCTTTTTTCTGTCAGCCCTATCGCATGGCTATATGATTTTATCATTCGTCAATTGATGCGATTCCCGTTTTTTAAAACGGTCTATAGCAGCATTAATGATATTGCCTCATTGATGAGCAGTGACAACAAAAATAAAAGTCAGCAAACAGTGTTAGTCCATCAGGCCAATGATACCTATGTGGTGGGCTTTATTATGGCTAATGACACCCCAGAACCGCTGACAAACGCATTACCTGAAGGTGACTGGGTTCCGGTACTCTTTCCGCTAAGTTATCAAATAGCGGGCGTTACAACGTTGGTTAAACGTCAAGATCTCACCATTGTTGACTGGTCGTTTGAAGATGCAATGCGTTATAATTTAACGGCTGGTATTTCTATTGCAGCCAAAGATAAAGAAGAAAAAGACACTAAAGACGCATTAGCAGAAAATCAGCACCAATAGGCTAGCATTAACAACAGTAATCATTAACGCCTTATCTTTGTAAGGCGTTAATTAATTATGGTTATTTAAAATAAATTACTAAAATCCGCCGCACAAATACGTTTTACTGCAGGGTGCATTATCATTCGCTCAGCAAAAATAACAAAATACTCATCACAAATATCAACCACTCGCTTCACTTCATGAACTCGACTACTGCTGGTCAACTCATCAGCATAAATCGATGGCGCGATAAACATCGACTTGTGATAACAAGAAAATGCCTTCATTAAGGCAGCATCATCAAACTCGCCCAAAATATTTGGCGTGATCCCTTGCTGATCAAACCATTGATGTAATTTTCGTCCCATTGCAGAACGTCGACTAGGTACTAATAACTTATAATCTTCTATACAAGCAGGAAAATCAGCATCAGATAAATCATCGGTGCAAAAAAAACTCATCGCTGATTCACCGAGTTTTTTACTATATAGACCTGGGTTTTGGGTCGAACTCACCGGGCAATCTGACAAAATCATGTCTAATTTATGTTGTGATAACTGCTCTAACAACATTTCATGGGTCGATTCAAAACAACTTAATTGGATCCGTTGATCGTTCGGTATACCCTCAAGCAACACTTGACTCACTAATCGTTTTGACAACGCATCAGCCACACCAACTTCAAACAATTGGTTATCACGCTGGGTATAATTAATACGATCAAGCATTTGATAACTGAGATCAAACATCTTATCAGCATATTTAAACACCAATTGGCCAAGCTCTGTTGGTTCAATATTACGCCCAACCCGCTTGGTTAACTTACCTTTTAAACGCTCTTCTAATGAACGAATTTGACCGGTAACCGTTTGTGGTGTTAAGAATAATGCATCAGCAGCTTTGGTTACTGAGCCTTGTTTGCAGACCATCCAGAAATAATAAAGATGGTTATAATTTAAGTGAGACATTGCCGCTATTTTAAATAAAAAAACCCAGCGGCAAAGCTTACGCTGTGCCACTGGGCTGTTCAATGTTTGACACTATAAATTATAGTAAAATCAAACCAAGATCGTATTTGAGTCGCAATTAACGTTGTAGTCGCTCTAAATTGCGTACTCGTTCGCCACCGCGTTGCTCTAACGCCCGTTGCCGAAACGAGTTTTCACGCACAGTAGATGCTTTTACTGCGGTCGCTTTAGCATCATGGATCCCTTGTAAGTATGCTTGGCATAACTCAGAACGATCGTCATTAGTACACTGCTGATAATTAGCAGCCACACTAGGTAATGAAAATAAACACGCAATAACAACTAACAACGTTTTCATATTACACCTCTGATTTAGGTAGTGTTTTACTCAACATTATGTAACCAACAATAGCTGCAACAGTAGAACCTAGTAGGATTCCAAGTCGTGAATAAGTTGCAAAACTCTCATTCGCACCAACAAACGCCAATGATGAGATGAAAATCGACATTGTAAATCCAATACCACACAGTACTGATACTGCAAATATCTGCTTAAAGTTAATTCCATCTGGTAATTTTGCAACGCCCGTCTTAACCGCAACAAAACATGCAGTAAATATGCCGACTGGCTTACCAATAAATAAACCTGCAGCAATACCCATCGGTAACATTGCTGATAAGCTCGCCAGTGAGACACCTGTAAGTGAAATACCTGCGTTTGCAAATGCAAATAATGGCAAGATTAAGAAAGCAACATACGGGTGCAATGCATGTTCAATGGTTTTAAGTGGTGAATGAGTATCTGTGCGACCATCTTTACCTGCTAATGGCACTGCAAAACCTAATACCACACCAGCCAAGGTTGCATGGACGCCGGATTGAAGCACACTGAACCATAAAATAGCACCAACAATTAAGTATAATGGAATACTGGTGATGTTCTTTAAGTTCATCATAACCAGTGTTGCTGTCGCAATAAATGCCACCGTTAGCGCAATGGTCGATAAATCAGTGCTATAAAATAGGGCGATAATAACAATTACCCCTAAGTCATCAATAATAGCTAACGCTAATAAGAACACTTTTAAGCTCACCGGTACGCGGTTACCTAGTAATGCCATTACACCTAGTGCAAATGCAATATCGGTCGCTGCAGGAATGGCCCAGCCTTTCACTGCCATCGGATCGCTGTAATTAAATGCGGTATAAATTAGCGCTGGTGCAATCATACCGCCTACAGCGGCTATTGCCGGAAAGATTGCCTTTTCCTTAGTATTAAGCGCGCCCTCAATCAGCTCACGTTTAACTTCTAATCCAATTAAGAAAAAGAAAATCGCCATTAAACCGTCATTGATCCAATGGGCTACTGATAATCCTGCAATATAGCTATGCAAAGTGTCAGTATATATCGATGCCAATGGCGAGTTAGCAATAACCATTGCAATTAACGCAGCGATAATAAGAATAATACCGCCAGCTGATTCTAATTTAAGAAACTTACGAATAGCATCGGTCATCGACCGTCACTCCTTTAACTATATTATCCACGCGATCCAAGCTGCTCTAACTATAAGGTTAGCAACATACTTGATCTTCTCAATTAAAATTAGTGTAAACGCCATTCAGATAAACTGAAAAATCGTTTGTATAGATATTAATACTCGGAAAAACCGAACAGTTGTAGTTATAGAGCTACTATATCCGCACTGTTAATTAACGATGATTCATTATTTTTATTCTACAAATAAAATAAATAGCAAAATTTTACTTTAAATAATGTCCATATCATGATTTTTACACCTAATAATTCATTTCATTAAAAAACAATTAGAAACAATCTACTAGAGAGTATTATTGCAACATGACATTGTGAAATTTAATCGGTTGCGCTCTCACTTTACTGACAAAACGCGAACAAATATTCATTTATGACACTCAGTGTAATATTTCTGAAATATAACCAAACTACTATTCACGCAGATTTCAACAAAATGACACCTAAACGACATATTCCTGTCATGGAGAAATGATTATGACTACCCAAGCCACTACTGCTGCATCTAAGTTCAGCTCTATGCGTTGGGTCCGCTGGGCCAACCTGGCGTTCATGCTATATTTGTTACTCGTTGCTGTATCTATGGTCAGCGGCGGTTTTAAATGGTCTGTCGGCGAGCAAGCAAAAACATTATTTGAATTTGCCTCTCACCCAGTCGCAGGCTTAATGATTGGTCTAATTGCAACTGCACTTATTCAATCATCAAGTACTGTAACCTCTATTATCGTTGGTCTTGTGGCAGGTGGTTTACCGGTCGAAACCGCTATTCCAATGGTTATGGGTGCTAATATCGGTACCACATTAACCAATACATTAGTTAGTTTAGGTCACGCACGTTGTAAAGAAGAATTCCGTCGCGCATTTGCAAGTGCGACTGTACATGATTTCTTTAACTTATTAGCTGTTGCCATTTTCCTTCCTTTGGAAATGATGTTTGGTATTCTTGATAAGTTATCAGGTTGGTTAGTATCACCATTCTTAAAAGCGGGTGATATGAGCATGGACGGCATGGATTTCATGAAGCCGTTAACTCAACCTGCAGTAGATTTAGTTAAAGGCCCACTAGAAGCCTTTGGTCACAACGGTGGTTTTGGTCTAATCATTCTAGGTATTACACTGATTTTCGTTTCGATTACGCTAATGGGTCGCTTAATGCGAGGCTTAATGGTGGGTCGTGCTCGCGATATTCTTAAGAGCGCAATCGGTCGTGGTCCATTACATGGTATTGCTTCAGGCACAGCGGTAACCGTGCTGGTACAATCATCATCAACCACAACAAGTTTGATGGTACCACTAGTAGGTACAGGTGTATTAACAGTACGTGAAGTATACCCATTTACGCTAGGCGCAAACATCGGTACCTGTATCACAGCCCTACTAGCAGCGACAGCAGTATCAGGTGAACACGCAGTATTTGCACTACAGATTGCACTGGTACACTTATGCTTTAACGTACTAGCAACAGTATTAATTTTCGGTGTGCCGTTCTTACGTGAAATTCCGCTTAAGTGTGCTTTCTTCCTTAGCGACTTAGCAACGAAGAACAAAGCCGCTGTTGCGGGTTACCTTGGCCTAGTGTTCATTGCTATCCCTGGTTCAATCCTAGCGTTTACGGCTTAATCGTTACGCTAAGTTAAATAAAAGTACTGTTAAATAAAAAGCCCCGCACAAGCAATTGTGCGGGGCTTTTTGTCATTCTAATATTTGACACTGATACCGATTCCAATAACTATCTAATCTAATTAATGGAATGCATATTACGTCAATTAAACTACATTATTTTAAATCTAAAACTATACCGAGAATGGGTATTGAATTGGCGCATGGTGTTGGTAACCCACCACCTCAAAATCATCTAACGTTACCCAAGTTTCTAAATCTTCTAGTGAGGTAATTTTAGGGTTGATAATCAATTGTGGCGATGCAAATGGAGTACGGGTTAATTGCTCATCACGCATTAATGGTAATTGATCTTCATAAATATGGGCATTAATAATTTTATGATAAGCCTGACCCGGTTTATGACCGGTAATTTGCGCCATTAACGCCAATAATGTAAACACTTGAACTTGGTTGAAGTTAAGCCCTAACGGTACATCACAAGAACGCTGAGCACTAGTCAAATACAAGGTATCGCCCAATAATGAAAAAGTGTGGGTATGCATACATGGGCGTAAACAGCCCATATCAAACTCACCAGGGTTATAAAACGTTAATATTTCGCCACGATCATCAATCCCTTTGGTTAAGTCATCAACAATCTTCTTTAATTGATCGATAACCGTACCATCCGCCTTTTGCCAGCGACGACCTTGAACACCATAAACGCGCCCCATATCATCCTCACCTTTACGGTACGGATTATCGAGCCATGCTTGGTTATCATTGGCATTAGCATTCCATGTATTACAACCAATAGCACGAAATTGGGCAGCATTATCATAGCCACGTAAATAACCTAATAACTCCGCAATTGCCGCTTTCCAAAAGCTTTTACGAGTAGTAATCAATGGAAATTGATTATTAGCAACATCATAGGTTAAATCAGCATTGATCACCGTTAGACAACGTTTCCCTGTACGCTCATTCTCAATCCATACACCATCATCAACAATTCGCTGACATAACGCTAAGTACTGTTTCATTGTCCTACCCGTTAAATTAATGACGCCCAGCAAAAGCTAGGCGTCTAAAGTCGTTACTTTTAATTCTATCAGAAGATAGCAAACTTAAAGCTAGCCAATATCAACTCATGAACATTTTAATACTGATAATAAGCAGCAGTACTGCAAACATTTTTTTAAGGGTTGCCGTTGGCAATCGCGTAACAAGCGCAGCGCCATAACGAGTAGTAATCATTGACGTTGCAGCAATACCAATTAGAGCGGGTAAATAGACATACCCAAGGCTATATGCCGGTAAATCAGCACTGCCAACGCCAGCAAAAATAAAACCAATCATGCCAGAGACCGCAATAAGAAAACCAACTAATGAGGCCGAACCAATAGCACGGCGCATTTCAATCCCAAAATAGCTCAGATATGGCACCGTTAATGAGCCGCCACCAATGCCGGCTAAACTTGATAATAAGCCGATAACACAACCACCAGCAGCCGATGCCAGTGCACTTGGTAATGGTCGAGCATGAGTGACACGTAATGATAACAGCATTTGCAAAGCAAGCAGCAGCACAATCACAGCAAACACTTTAGGTAAATATTGTGCAGGCACTAATTCTGCTACCACGCTGCCGCCTAATCCGCCAATAATAATCCCCGGAGCAAGCACTTTAACCACTGAGAAATCAACATTTCCCAATCTAAAATGATTGCGTGCAGAAGCCATTGAAGTCATTACAATACTGGCTAACGATGTCGCTAATGCAATGTGCATTAACATCGCAGGTTCAATGCCAGCTTGTGGCAACAACCATACTAATGCAGGCACCACCAATAAACCGCCACCTATTCCCAATAATCCTGCTAATAACCCTACTACTGCACCTAAAATTAAGCACATAGAGAAAAGCCATATTACGCTTTCATGCATAATAACTACCCATAACCTTAACCGAAGAGGTCGCCATTATTTATTACCAGCTCGAATAAATCCACCTAACTGATGCTGTTCAATAAATACTGTCGTTAATTGGCGCACATCATCAGCAATATCAACCTGCAGTGCCTGAGTCGCCAACGCAGTCATATCGGTACTATTGATATGGCGTAAAATATATTTAATTTTGGCAACATTACGGGCATTCATGCTCAACGAGCGATAGCCCATGCCAACCAGCAGTAATGCACCAACAGGATCGCCTGCTAATTCACCACAAACACACACGGGTAATTGATATTTTTCAGCACTATCAACGATATGCTTTAGCGCATGTAAAACAGCTGGATGCAGCGCATCATAAACACTCGCTACTCGTGCATTATTACGATCAACCGCCAATAAATATTGGGTTAAATCATTACTACCAACAGAGAGAAAATCAACTCGGCCAACCAACGCATGGAGTTGATATAACATTGACGGCACTTCAATCATGATGCCTATTCGTGGCTTATGCAGTTGTTGCCCTGCAGCTAATGCTGTTTGAGCAACATCTGCATACGCCCGTTCAATAATCGCTTTAGCATCATCAAGTTCATTAATACTTGAAATCATCGGCAGTAAAATATCCATATTGTTCAAACCAATGCTCGCACGTAGCATAGCTCGTACTTGGATCATGAATATTTCAGGATGATCGAGCGTAAATCGAATTCCACGCCAGCCTAGAAAAGGGTTATCTTCTTCAATTGGTAAATAAGGTAGCGGTTTATCTCCGCCAATATCAAGCGTACGCATCACAACCGGCTGATGTGGGTAAGTGTGCAAAATAGTTCGGTATTGATTAATTTGTTCTTCTTCAGAGGGGAAACTACGTTGCAGTAAAAACGGTACTTCAGTGCGGTAAAGTCCAACGCCATCAATACCTTTATTGATAGCAAGGTGTGAGTCAGCACTTAAGCCAGCATTAATGTGGACCATGATCCGTTGCTGATCTTTGGTCACAGCCAGTTGTTGTTGGTCACCTTCAACGATTTTTTCAAGTTCATCATCTTCACGCAATAAGCGTCGATATTCAGCCAGCACATGTCGATTTGGATTAACTAAAAAATCACCGCGATAACCATCAACCACCACCACATTGTTATGCACAGTATGTGGCGTAAAATCGACCCCCATAATGGCAGGAATGCCTAGTGCACGAGATAAAATAGCCGCATGTGAGTTAGCGGCACCGTCTTGAGCAACCACAGCAGCCAGTTTACCCGCAGGCACTGTTGCTAACATTGCAGCGGTTAATTCTCGCGTCAGCAGTACAATCGGCTCATCCCACTGCTGCTCATTAGGCTCGTCATCACATAAAAAATACAATAATCGCTGCCCTAATTCACGAATATCACGCGCTCGCTCTTTAAGGTATTGATCTTTCATATTAGAAAAACGGTTAGAATACGCTTCAACCACTTGTCGCACTGCCCATTCCGCTTGATCACCACCATCTATACGAGTTTTAAGATCTTGGCGTAGCAATGGATCATTGAGTAAGTGACTAAAGAGATCAAAAATAGCGAGGGTTTCTTTTTGCAAGTCACTATCAAACCGCTTTCGTAAACGGCGAAATTCTTTTGCTGCCGCATCAATCGCAATCGTTAATCGATCTTGTTCAGCATCAATATTTAAACATGACGCTGGTGCAACATGTTCTAATAATGGCTGAGTATCATCCCACCACGCTTTTGCCACCGCAACGCCACTGGATGCCGCAGAACCGGTTAAATGAAGCCGATTACCTTGCTCAAACCACATTCCTTGTGCTTTCGCATGGGCTAAAATACCCGCAAGTTGAGCGGCAAGTGTGACTAAAAACGATTCTTCACTTTCGTTAAATTCACGCTGCTGACGTTGTTGAACCACGATAACACCAAGAACTTGGCGCTGATGTATAATAGGCGTACCAAAAAAGGATCGAAAAGATTCCTCTCCGATCCCTGATACATGTTTAAAACGAGGATGTAAACGCGCATCTGCAACATTTAACGGCTCAGCCCGTTGACCCACTAACCCGACTAACCCTTGATCAAAGCGCAAACTAATGCGTCGTCGAGATTTATTTAACCCCTGCGTTGCCATCAAGGTATAAACCTGACGCTGATGATCAGCAATGTACACCGAACAACAGTCGGTCTTCATTGCTAACGTCGTGTTTGAGACTAATTGATCCAATGCATCAATCAATGTGTGAGCGCTAACAACCTTGTCAACAATATCTCTTAGCTGTGTCAGCATAGTGAGCCTTTAAATTGTTCCCTGTGAGCCAATAACCTCTATTTGCTAATTGCGCTTACTCTTTGTGCGTTTAAATTTACGTTCTTTCCATTCTTTAAATGGCATTGCGACAGCGGCAAACTCTTTTAATGCACGACGATATACATCACGCTTAAAAGACACCACTTGTCTTACTGGGTACCAATAACTTACCCAACGCCAACCATCAAACTCTGGTGTAGCACCACGCTGCATATTAACCTTGGACTCATCGCATTCTAAACTCAGCAAAAACCACTTTTGCTTTTGACCGATACAAACAGGTTTTGAATCCCACCGCACAAGACGCTTAGGTAATTTATAACGTAACCAATGACGGCTTGACGCAATAATCCTGACATCTTTTTTGGTTAATCCTACTTCTTCATACAATTCACGATACATGGCCTGTTCAGGGGTTTCACCTTCATCAATACCACCTTGCGGAAACTGCCAAGAATGTTGTCCATATCGTCGAGCCCAAAATACCTGGCCATGGCCATTGCAGATAACGATCCCTACATTAGGGCGGTATCCATCGCCATCAATCACTGGACGACCTCAAGTATAAATATCTATTAATAGTGATTTTTTCATAGTAGACGGGATCGGTAAACAAACATTCATTAATATCGATCAGTTTTACTCAATTTAAACTACATTTGGGATAACTTTGCATAATGACCACTTTACCAACAGCTAAGTGAGACATACTCCACATTTATTCACTCTTTCTGTGGATAGATTTGTGCAGAAACCTAAAAAAAGCATATTTAAGTGATTAAAAAACATTTTATCACACTCAATAAAAAACAAATTAAAAATGAAATTACTACTTACAATCAATAATATAGGAGCAAGTTAAAATCATAATAAATAAAAATAAAGCTAACTTTCACATCGCCAAAAAACGATCGGTCAAAGATCAACCAATAATGGCGTTATCCACAAATAGTGGCTTCTAGCGGCGAGCAAGATCACATCATAACGAATATTATTCCACCACCACACTGTATAAACACTCAGTTAACCTGAAAAAAAATATTTTTCAAAAAAAAGCTGTGGATATCTTTTTATTTTGATCTTAACCCTAAATAACTACCACAAGGTAACCATTACCAGGCAAGCAACAGCCATTATTCTATTTCTGCAACTCACATGATCAATAATAATCCCTTATTCCTCATAACGATCATCGCAGATCTTCAGCTACAACAGTGACTGATATGATAGTATTATCAGCCTATACCATCTTTACTATTAGTCCTATCACGATATTTTATGAGCCAACACGCCATGCAACCCACACCAAAAACAGAAGCCGAATTACTTTATCGCGCCCACCAATTGGCTGGCATGACACTGGGTGAATTAGCGGCTCAGGCTGGAATAATTCCACCGCCAAACCTTAAGCGTGATAAAGGCTGGGTTGGGCAATTATTAGAATGGCACTTAGGAGCAACTGCAGGTAGCAAGCCTGTACCTGATTTTATTGAGCTTGGTATTGAACTAAAAACGATTCCAATCAGCTATCAAGGCAAGCCATTAGAAACCACTTTTGTCTGTGTTGCACCATTAATTGGCGTACAAGGTTTACAGTGGAAAAGTAGTCATATTAGACAAAAACTGGCACGCGTATTATGGGTTCCCGTTGAAGGAGAGCGTGATATTCCACTTGAAGATCGTCATGTTGGATCGGCACTTTTATGGAGCCCAAGTGCAGAAGAAGAACAACAATTACAGCAAGATTGGGAAGAGTTGATGGATCTGATTGTATTAGGTCAAGTAGAATCAATCACAGCTCGTCATGGTGAAGTTTTACAATTACGCCCAAAAGCTGCCAACAGTAAAGCACTAACCGAAGCCTATGGCGCTAATGGCCAACCAATTAAAACCCTACCCCGTGGCTTTTATTTAAAAAAACAATTTACTGCACAATTATTACAACGACACTTTATTTAGCCAACTTTACGCATGGCCTTGACGAAAACAACGCGGTGGCGGAATAAGCTCATGTTTATTTAACAATCGATACATCGTCGCTCTTGATACCCCCAGCTCTCGTGCTGCGGCAGAAATTTGACCTTTATTATTTTCTAATACGGTTAATAATGCATTACGTTCAGATTCTTCGCGCACTTTTTTCAAGCTTAATTTATCATCAACTAAGCGTGGTATATCTAATTGTTCTGCTTCAATACATTTATTTTCTGCGAGTAATACCGCACGCTTAATTTGGCAAATAAGCTCCTGCACATTACCTGGCCACGGATATTGCAATAGCATTGCTTGCGCTTGTTCCGATAAAGACTTAGCCACACTATTATACTGACGTGCATATTTTAATAATAAAAATTCAGCTAAAACAATAATATCATCGCCACGTTCACGCAATGTCGGCACCGTTAATGATACGACGTTTAAGCGAAAATATAATTCACGTCGTAATGTCGTTAAAGTAACTAAATAATCAAATGAATGTTTAGTAATAGAAATAACGCGAATATCAACAGTCTTCGCCTCACCCGCTTGATTGTAGTAATACCCTTCAGCCAATACTTGATATAACGCCATCTGGCAAGCATCGGTTAACGCGGTAAACTCTTCTAATACCAGTACACCATTATTTGCAGCTTCAAATACCGACTCAGTACCACTGACGGTTTCAATCCGCCAATCTGCAGTCATGGTTTCACAATTAACTCGTATTACCTGTTGTTTGGCGCGAGCAGATGCTTGAAAAATAGCGTCTGCTACTAATATTTTACCAGTACCAATTTCACCACTGATAACGACAGGCACATCACTTAATGCAATCCGCTTAACTTGATCACGTAATTTTTTCATTACCGCCGTCGAGCCCTGCAGCCCTTGTTGACCAAAATTACCTAATTGTGGCCATACTTGACGTTCCAGGTTGAGCATACCAATCTGATGACCTATGGTTTGTTGTAACCGCTCTGGAGGAATAGGAACAGAAAAATAATCAAGACAAAAATTAACAATAAATTGACCGATTGCTTCATTGTTCAATTGATCATCACGCACAATCGCAATCCAACGCACTTGTTTATTACGATTAACCATTGCTGAAAAACTATGAATACTAAAATCATCATGACTAAGATCAACCACGCCAATACAAGGGCCAATCTCTAACAATAATGTTTCTGCGGTACGCAAATCATAACAGCGGTGACATAACCAACCCGCGGCTTCCATTGCAGGTAACCAATTTTGATTACTGCCACCAAAAACAACTAAAGTATTAGAAATCACAGCTTGTGCTTTTTTTGCCATTCCAATTGTCATTTATCCCTCCTTGAATAAAGCAATTATCTTATATTTGATTTAACTACTACTTTATTAATGATATACGAACAAGTGCAACTTGTTTACTATAATATGATTAGGCCTATATAAAATCATGATGTTAGCTATATTGCGGTCCCACAAATTGCTATTTGTCACTTTTTTGACTCCTTTTAACAAAAAAAAGCCAAAAAAAAGCCACCGCACTGAGCGATGGCTTTTTATAATAATTCAATTAGTTATTTGTTTGTGGGCGCATTGCTGGGAACAAAATAACGTCACGAATAGTATGTGTGTTAGTAAATAGCATCACTAAACGGTCAATACCAATACCTTGACCCGCTGTTGGTGGTAAACCATGCTCTAGCGCAGTAATGTAGTCTGCGTCGTAGTACATTGCTTCGTCATCACCAGCATCTTTAGCGTTAACCTGTGCTTTAAAGCGTTGGTCTTGATCTTGAGCATCGTTAAGCTCAGAGAAACCATTCGCTACTTCACGACCACCGATAAAGAATTCAAAACGGTCAGTAATGAATGGATTTTCATCGTTACGACGCGCAAGTGGAGAAATATCTGCTGGATATTCAGTAATGAACGTTGGTTGCATTAGTTGAGGCTCAGCCGTTTCACCAAAGATTTCTTCAAGTAATTGACCACATGTCCAGAAGCTTTCTACATCAACATGAACAGATTTTGCGATCTTAACCATTAGCTCACGATCAGCAACGCCTTCGTAAGTTAATGCTTGGATTTCTGCGTGATCTGGGTTGTATTGCTTAATTGCATCCAACATGCTCATACGAGTATAAGGACCTGCAAATTCAACTTCGAACTCACCGTATGGCATTTTAGAAGAACCTAAAACGTCAATTGCGATGCTGCTTAGCATTTCTTCAGTGATATCCATCAGATCATTGTAATCTGCGTACGCCATGTAGAATTCCATCATAGTGAATTCTGGATTATGACGTGGAGATAGACCTTCGTTACGGAAGTTACGGTTGATTTCAAATACACGCTCAAAACCACCAACAACTAGACGCTTAAGGTAAAGCTCAGGCGCAACACGTAGGTACATGTCGATATCAAGTGCATTATGGTGAGTGATAAATGGACGTGCGGTTGCACCACCAGGGATCACGTGCATCATTGGCGTTTCAACTTCCATGAAACCTTTGGTTACCATGAAGCTACGAATGGCTGAAACAACTTTTGAACGGATCACAAATGCACGACGAGAATCATCATTCACAATCAGATCAACATAACGCTGACGGTAACGCATCTCTTGGTCAGTTAGACCATGGAATTTTTCTGGTAATGGACGTAGTGCTTTAGTTAGCAACTCGTAGTTATCCATCTCAACGTAAAGATCACCTTTACCAGATTTTTGCAGTACCCCTTTAACACCGATGATGTCACCGATATCTAGACCAGAATATTTTGCTTTTAACTCTTTCTGAACATCTTTAGATGCATAAGCCTGAATACGGCCAGACACATCCTGAATAGCTAGGAAAGGACCACGCTTAGCCATAACACGACCAGCGATTGCAAATACATGACCAGCTTGTTCAAGCTCTTCCTTGGTCATCTCACCGTATTTTGCTTGTAGATCCGCCGCTAAGCTATCACGACGGAAATCGTTTGGGTGGCCATTTGCTTTGCAGTTTTCGCGAATCATATCCAGTTTCGCGCGACGCTCTGCAATCAGTTTATTCTCATCTTGTACTTGGTCAGTCATGGGGGAACCCTTAAAATTTTACTGAAATTCAGTTACAGACCTGATTTCAAGCTTGCTTCAATAAAACGGTCTAAATCACCGTCCAGTACTGCTTGGGTGTTTCTGTTTTCCACCCCAGTACGTAAATCTTTAATGCGGGAGTCATCCAATACATAAGAACGGATTTGACTGCCCCAACCAATGTCAGATTTAGTATCTTCACTGGCTTGTTTTTCAGCATTTTGCTTTTGCATTTCATATTCAAACAATTTTGCTTTTAACTGCTTCATTGCTTGATCTTTATTCTTATGCTGAGAGCGATCGTTCTGACACTGCACCACAATATTGGTTGGCACGTGCGTAATACGTACTGCCGATTCAGTGGTGTTTACGTGCTGACCACCTGCACCAGATGCGCGGTATACGTCGATACGTAAATCAGAAGGGTTGATATCAATAACAATATTGTCATCAATTTCTGGATATACAAATGCTGAAGCAAACGAAGTATGGCGACGACCGCCGGAGTCAAACGGTGATTTACGAACTAAACGGTGTACACCGGTTTCAGTACGTAGCCAACCATAAGCATACTCTCCGCTAATACGAACAGTAACAGATTTAAGACCAGCAACATCACCATCAGAGATTTCAATAATTTCGGTTTTAAAACCTTTCGCATCCGCCCAACGCAAGTACATGCGCAGCATCATTGAAGTCCAATCTTGTGCTTCAGTACCACCAGAGCCTGCTTGAAGGTCGAGATAGCAATCAGAACTATCATGATCGCCAGCAAACATACGACGAAATTCTAACTTAGCTAACTTAGCTTCAAGTTCAGCTAACTCAGGTTCAATCTCATCAAAGGTTTCTTGATCGTCTTCTTCAACTGCTAACTCAAGTAAGCCCTCAACGTCTTCAACGCCTTGGTCTAACTGGTCAATAGTTTCAACTACCGCCTCCAACGCTGCACGTTCTTTACCTAACGCTTGAGCGCGTTCAGGTTCATTCCATACATCTGGTTGCTCTAGTTCTGCATTTACCTCTTCTAGACGCTCTTGTTTAGCATCATAGTCAAAGGTACCCCCTAAGGATATCAGTACGTGCTGACACATCCTCAAGTCGGTTTTTAATAGGATTAATTTCGAACATCGCCACGCTTCATTACCGAAATAGATATAACCGCAAGATTCTATCGAATTGTAGATAGAATATACAGAGGGAGAGAAAGGTTATCAGAAAATTAATCAAAATATGGTGACAATCTAGGCTGTAAACACCAAGATCCTCACCATTAATCACTTCATAACCGAATTAGTATTATTTCGCTGCTAAGTGTTCAACCATCAATTGTACACTACGGTTACCGCGAAACTCATTGACATCGAGACGATACACTAACTCAATCTGTTGCACTGAAGCATCAGGCCAACGCTTTAGATCGACGTTAAATGCAATTGCATCAATGACACTACCACCCGCTAGCGGCTCAACCATCATTTTTAGATGTTTACCCGCCACCAGCTTTTGATGTAATAGTCGAAACGTACCGTCAAAGGTCGGCTCCGGAAATTGCTGCCCCCACGGCCCACCTGCACGCAGAATTTCTGCGGTCTCAAGTGTTAATTCATTCGATTGTAATTCGCCATCACTAAGCAAAACACCTTGGAGTGCATCTTCATCAAGAACTTGTCGTACCGCGGTATCAAAGGCAACACTAAACGCCTCTAATTGTGATTCCGGAATGGTTAATCCTGCCGCCATTGCATGACCACCAAACTTTAAAATCATTCCAGGATGTTGAGTATCAATCACATCCAATACATCACGCATATGCAATCCTACAATAGAACGACACGAACCTTTGATTTCGCCATTACCTGCATCAGCAAACGCTATCACTGGGCGATGGTATTTATCTTTAATACGAGAAGCTAAAATACCAATCACACCTTGATGCCAATCACGTTGAAACAGCACTAATCCATAAGGCATATTGTGCTGATTAAACTGCAATCGCTCACAAATCGCGAGGCCTTCTTCTTTCATTCCTTGTTCGATCTCTTTACGAGTTTGATTAAGCGCATCCAGTTCAGACGCCATACGACGCGCCGCTTGAATGTTGTCACACAATAATAACTCAACCCCAAATGACATATCATCTAAGCGCCCAGCAGCATTAATACGTGGCCCTAATGCAAACCCAAGATCGCTAGCTACTAACCGCGCTGGATCACGGTTAGCAACTTCAATTAACGCCTGAATACCAGGGCGACATTTACCAGCACGAATACGTTGCAGCCCTTGATGTACCAAAATACGGTTATTACCGTCTAATGCCACCACATCAGCAACAGTGCCTAATGCGACTAAATCAAGCAATTCAGCCAGATTAGGAACGGCTAACGCTTGTTGTTCAAACCAGCCGTTATTACGTAATTCAGCCCGTAGCGCTAACATTAAATAAAACGCCACCCCAACGCCGCATAATGCTTTTGATGGAAAGCCACACTGATCAAGGTTTGGATTTACCATCGCATCAGCTTCAGGCAAACAATCACCAGGCAAGTGATGATCGGTAACCAGCACTTTGACCCCTTGTGCTTTTGCTGCTGCAACACCGCTAATCGAAGAAACACCGTTATCAACCGTCATGATCAACTCAGCCCCACGCTCAATCGCTTGTTGCGCTACATCAGGGCTTAAACCATAACCGTCATCAAATCGATTCGGAACTAAATAATCTACATTACGACAGCCCAACATTTTTAAAGCCAAAACAGATAATGCAGAGCTAGTGGCACCATCGGCATCAAAATCACCGACAATAATAATACGGGTATTATTAGCCAATGCCGTCACTAACAACTTAACAGCATCGCTCATACCGTGAAGTTGGTTATAGTTAAGTAGCCCTTTAGCGCCGCGTTCCAGCTCAGCGTCATTGCTAATACCACGACTGGCATAAATACGTTGTAAAATAGCGGGGATTGCACTAGAGAAGCCTTGAGGATCGGCAACAGGACGACGCTTTATTTCTATCATAATAACGGCTTCTTTAAGGGAATGATTATCTTTTCATCTTAACCAAATCACCACCAACAAAAAAGCCTGATATCAGTATCAGGCTTTATATTCAATGACGCAGTGGGTTATCAGTTAGTTAGCTTTTGCTTTGCTATCTAATAACTGTAGCAATGCTGCTGGCGGTTGGTAACCAGGGATCATCGTGCCATCTTCAAGCACGATTGCAGGCGTTCCATTCACACCCATCGCAACACCTAATTGATATTGCTCCATCACTAAATCAGGACGTGGGGTGATCTTTGATTCATCAAAAGTGCCATTTTTCGCGTCATGCATCGCTTTAGCACGATCTTTAGCGCCCCAAATTGCACTCATCTGGTTGAAATTACTTGAACGCTCGCCACCGCGTGGGAAAGCAAGGTAACGTACTGTAATACCGGCATCGTTATAACCTTGCATTTCATTATGCAATTTACGGCAATAACCACAGCTGGTGTCAGTAAACACAGTCACCACATATTTTTCATTTTTAGCAGGATAAACAATCATGTCTTTATCCATACCCGCCAATTTAGCTTTATTTAACTGTGCCATTTTTTGCTCAGTTAAATTAATCGGCTCAACACCAGTATTTTGGTATAAATGCCCCGCTAAGAAATATTGTCCGTCATCAGAGGCATACACAACACCACGTTCAGTCACAACTTCATTAACTCCCGCCATCGGTGAGGCTGTAATTGAGCTTGGCGTTAAACCAATATTTGAAAGTTGCTTAGTGATAGCTGCTACATCAGGTTTTGCAACCGCAGAAAAAGCAGTCAGTGCAACAGCCGTAGCCAGCACGGTGCGACGAATAAAATGCATCTTGTTATTCCCTTTTAAAATGATGACTATCTCGATATAACTACAGACCGAGATCACAACTATATAGTTTCAATTACACTACTATTTTTATGTCCGCAGCATAAATGAAGTATCCCTAAATACAAATATTATCGCTAGTTTTATCTAACAACATCTCATAATTATGCACGAGGATGGTGGCTTTGATGCAATTGTTTCAATCTTTCCGTCGCAACATGGGTATATATTTGAGTGGTTGATAGATCACTATGACCAAGCAACATTTGTACCACTCGCAAATCTGCGCCGTAATTAAGCAAGTGAGTCGCAAATGCATGCCGCATTACATGGGGTGATAAAGTATCAGCATCAATGCCAGCTAACACCGCATAATATTTAATTCGATGCCAAAATGTTTGGCGTGTCATTTGCCTTGCACGTCGGCTAGGAAATAACACATCTGAACTTTTTTCACCTAATAATACTGGCCGACCACTGTCAATAAACTGCTCAATCCAATCAACGGCATTTTCACCCATTGGCACTAAACGTTCTTTATCACCTTTACCTGTCACCCTCACAACACCTTGGCGTAAGCTGACTTTATCCATGGTTAAAGTTACTAACTCTGTCACACGCAGCCCGGTGGCATACAATAACTCCAACATTGCTTTATCACGTAATTGCAGTGGGTCATTAACATCAGGCGCTTCTAATAAGGCATCAACTTGCGCTTCAGTAAGATCTTTAGGTAGCCGTTGTGGCAATTTAGGCGTAACCAGCATCGCACTAGGATCATCTACACGCACTTTTTCACGGTACAAATATTGAAATAAACGTCGAATAGCGGACACCATTCGTGCCCGTGATGTTTGTTTATAATCTTGATCAAATAGCCATAATTGATAACGTTGTAAATCATCAATCGAAGCCTGAGATAGCGCAATATTTTGCTGCTGCATCCATTGCTGTAATTTTTTTAAATCATTGCGATAAGAAGCAAGAGTATTTTCAGATAACCCTCGCTCCATCCACATCGCATCGAGAAAGCGTTCAATAATAACATCGTCGGTTACCATTTTTACCTCGCCATAAGCTGTGTCGTAAGACGGTTTAAATACATGGATAAAAACACAGTAATTAGCGCATGATAGGATATTTATTCTGAAAAGTAACCTCGTTCTCTGTTTATTAATCTTAAACTTATCGCTTTCAATGCCAGCCGAGTCTTGAGCTCAAACAACAATAACGAGTACACTTTAATCTAATAATAAGCACACAAGGTACACGACATGAAAATTGGTTTGTTTTATGGCTCAACCACCTGCTATACCGAAATGGCAGCAGAAAAAATTCGTGATTGCCTCGGGGCTGAACTCATTGAATTACATAACATTAAGCACACGCCAGTAGCAGAAATGAACCAATATGACATGTTGATTTTAGGCATTTCAACCTGGGACTTTGGTGAAATCCAAGAAGATTGGGAAGCAGTGTGGCAACAACTTGATGGTTTACAATTACAACAAAAAACAGTGGCACTGTTTGGTCTTGGCGATCAGGAAGGTTATACCGAGTGGTTTTTAGATGCGATGGGCATGTTGCACGATCAACTCTGCTCTACTGGGGTGCAATTTATCGGTTATTGGCCCAATGATGACAGCTACCAATTTCAAGCATCAAAAGCGTTAACGGCAGATGAACAATTTTTTGTCGGTTTAGCGTTAGATGAAGATAGCCAATATGAATTAAGTGATGCTCGCATTGAGCAATGGTGTGAACAAATCATGCTGGAATACGCCCAACTACCATAAGAGCTCAATGGCTATAAATGATATAACACAAAAAAGGGATGCTGATATAGCATCCCTTTTAGTTAAACAATAACAGATCATTACACTACAACAGTATCACTATGATTATTGTTGGTCTTAGCACCGACAAAGCGGGTTATCACCAGTGCAATCAAGGTTGGTAATACCCAGCCCATACCGTAATTAAATAGTGGTAAGCTACTGAACATTGATACATCAAACTGCAGGTATTTCGCCACATCAATCATGCTAAAGATAAAAGAGACCAACAGCACAACACGGTAAGCTAAACGTGGATTCGGTAACCATTTACGCACTAAAGTTAGTGCTACCAGAGCAATCGCGACAGGGTACAAGGCAAATAGTACTGGTATCGATAATGAAATCAGCGTATTTAAACCAACATTTGCCACAACAGCACACACGATAGCTAATAATACCGCCCACTTTTTATAAGATAGTGGCGTTAGCGTACTAAAGTAATCAGCACAAGCACTGATTAGGCCAATCGCGGTGGTTAAACATGCTAGCAATACAATGCTCGATAAAATAATTTGCCCGGCTGAGCCAAATAACGCCATCACATACGTTGTTAAAATAGCGCCGCCATTACCTACACCAGCAGCAATACTCGCACTGGTCGCGCCAAGATAAAACAATGATACGTACACAAACGCTAAACCTGCAGCTGCAATTAAGCCAGCATAGATAAGATATGTACAAGTGGTCTTATCATCGGTTATACCTTTGCTACGAATCACATCAACAATCAACATACCAAACATCAGCGCTGCAAAGGTATCCATAGTGTTGTAGCCTTCCAGGAAACCTTTGGTAAACGGTTGAGTAACATATTCACCTTGCGCCGCAATGATGCTGCCTTGCGGATTCATAAATACCGCAATCGCAAGTATCGTCAACACAACAAATAAAGCAGGTGTTAAAAATTTGCCAATCATGTCGATCAATTTACCGCGAGACCAAGCAAAAAACAGTGCTACAGCAAAAAAGAGAATAGAAAAAATAGTTAAGCTGGTTTGACTAGCATCAGTAATAAACGGTTTTACAGCCATTTCATAGGCAACAAGACCGGTACGAGGTGCAGCGAACGCTGGGCCAATAATGATAAAAATCAATACCGCCATTAAGGTCGCTACTTTTGATGGTAAATCTCGGGTTAATCCACTCCAACCACCACCAGCAATAGCGACTGCGATAATACCAATTAAAGGTAAGCCAACCGCGGTAACTAAAAAGCCTGACATTGCAGGTAACATATTCTCACCAGCTAGCTGTCCTGCTAATGGTGGAAAAATGATGTTGCCCGCACCTAAAAAGAACGCAAAGGTCATAAAGCCTAGCGCGATAATATCTGTTACTTTGAGTGTTTTTTTCAAACTGCACCTTCCACTCGCTAATGGGTTATATTGTGTCTGCATTTTTTATAATAAGTAGCACCTAATATATATCGCTATAATTATTGTGCCTCGTAGCATAATGACTAAAAATAATACCCTTAGCAATAGACCAGATAAAAACACCATATAATCCAGTTAACCAGCTAATAAACTGAAACTAACAACCAATTTCAAACCAATAAACAAAATAAAAAGCCATTTTAAACCACAAACACCATACTTACAAAAAAGATATAACAACTAATTAACAGTAAATAAACAGTTTATTATCAAATGTGATTTTTTGATTATATCACCGTCGTTTTATATGCTTTTGTATATTTTATAAACCTAACAGTAATACTGTCACCCAAGGATCCATCATGAGTCGCAGCTTTAGTTTTAAACAATTTACTATCAATGATCACGGTTGCGGCATGCCGATCAGTACCGATGGAGTATTATTAGGCGCGTGGGCAAGATTACCGCAGCAAGGGCATATTGTTGATATTGGTACCGGTAGTGGCTTATTAGCATTAATGGCTGCACAACGTACATCTGCAACAGTGATCACTGCGATTGAATTAGATGCCACAGCCGTAACAGCCGCAACAGCTAACTTTGCTGCATCACCATGGCAGTCTCGCTTACAATGTATTGACAGTGACATTACTCACTGGTGTCAAGCTATTGCAGCTGCATCGATTGATAGTATTATTTGTAATCCACCTTATTTTAATACTGGTCAGCAGGCACAACAACAACACCGCGCGACTGCACGCCATACCGATACTCTTAGTCACCAACAGTTATTGGCGACTATTCGTCATTTGTTAACCACTGATGGCTGCGCCAGTCTTATTCTACCGACTTATGAAGGCCAGCAACTGCTCACTCAAGCTGCGGCATACGGTTTATACTGCCAACGCCGTTGTGATGTTCGTTCGACACCACACAAACCGTTTATGCGCACATTGATTGAATTAACAAAAAATTGTGCCATTACTGAGCAACACCAGCTTTGCATTCATACTGAAAACAGCTATTCATCTGATTTTATTGCACTTACTAAAGATTTTTACTTGAAAATGTAATCGCTAACAGCATAAAACTTAATTCTATAATGGTGAATATTGATCATTAACTGAAGTTTTTATGTTTTAATCGGTGTTACTTACGCCAAGAGTGGCTATAATGCCGCCCCTTAATATAAATACCCATGTTCTGGTTACGCTTTAAAAGCACAGTGACGAGAACATATTTAGCATTTGTCTTGGGAGAGATAACTGGTGAAAGACTTTTCCGAATTAGAGTTAGATAGCGAGCTATTACGAGCGATTGACGAGATCGGCTATAGCCGCCCAACCGTAGTTCAAGCGCAGGCTATCCCTCATGCCCTTGACGGTAAAGATGTCATGGCTTCTGCACCAACAGGGACCGGAAAAACCGCCGCGTTTTTACTGCCAATGATTCAGCACTTGCAAGATTTCCCGCGTAAAAAGCCGGGGCCTGCACGTGTACTGATCTTAACCCCTACTCGTGAATTAGCGATTCAAGTTACTGAGCATGCGCGTGCGCTGGCTAAATACACTAACTTAAAAATATTTACCATTACTGGTGGTATCTCTTACGATGAGCACGCTGAGCTACTAGGTAAAACGCAAGATATCGTTGTGGCAACACCAGGTCGTTTAATGGAATACATTGAGTCAGAGAAATTTGATTGCCGCGCAATTGAATGTCTAATTCTTGATGAAGCTGACCGTATGTTGGATATGGGCTTTGGTAAAATTGTTGAGCGTATCAACCATGAATGTCGCTGGCGTCGTCAGAGCTTATTATTCTCGGCAACTTTAGAAGGTAAAGGCGTACGTGAGTTCTCAGAAACAATTCTGAATGAACCACTTGAAGTCAATGCTGATCCTTCTCGCCGTGAGCGTAAGAAGATCCACCAGATGTACCTTCGCTGTGACAATATGGAGCACAAACTCGCTCTATTAGAAAACATCATTAAAGATCAAGCTGAACGCACCATCATCTTTGTGAAAACACGTGAGCGCCTAGCTATCCTTCGCAGTCAATTAGACGCAATGGGTATCCCTTGTAACTGGATTCAAGGTGAAATGGCACAAGCTGCGCGTACGAATATGATCACCCGTTTCCGTGATGGTGTGGTGAATGTATTAATTGCGACAGATGTTGCTGCTCGTGGTATTGATTTACCTGATGTTAGCCATGTAATTAACTTTGATTTACCACGTACAGCTGAAGTATATGTACACCGTATTGGTCGTACCGCTCGTGCGGGTAAGAAAGGCACAGCAATAGCCTTAGTTGAAGCACATGACCAAGGTATGATCGAGCGTATTAGTCGCTACATGAACGAAGAAATACCAGAACGCTTTATCCATGGCTTGCGTCCACAAACTAAGAAAGCAAGCACAGCCAAGAAAAAGAAAAAAGTAACTAAAAAAGTAAAAGAAGCGAAAGCGAAAAAGAAAATCAAACAAGCCGCTAAAAAAAGCCAAGCTAAATCGTAATTTCTCTTTTACAACATAGATAAAATAATAAGGCCAACCTAAGAAGTTGGCCTTTTTTTGATCTTAACAAACGATAACAACGTTAGTTTTGCTGTTCGCGCTTAAACACTAATTCTTTCGTCGTTGATTCTGCTGCTACGAAATAATAACCTGCGCAATCAAATTTCTTTAAGGCTTCAATCGCGGTGATTTGGTTATCAATAATGTAACGCACCATCATGCCACGGGCTTTTTTAGCATAAAAACTAATCACTTTATAAGTGCCATTCTTGCAATCTTTAAAAACTGGTGTGATTAATTGAGCATTCAACTGCTTTGGTTTCACCGCTTTAAAATATTCATTAGATGCAAGATTGATCAGAATATCATCGCCTTGTTCTGCTAATGCTTGATTTAATTTATCAGTAATAATATCGCCCCAGAACTGATACAAATTAGTTCCACGAGGATTGGTTAATTTGGTCCCCATCTCAAGACGATAAGGTTGCATCAAATCTAATGGACGTAATAAACCATATAAACCAGACAGCATGCGTAAATGCTGTTGAGCATAAGCAAACTGAGCTTCCGTCATGGTTTCAGCTGCAAGACCGGTATAAACATCGCCTTTAAAAGCCAATATTGCCTGACGTGCATTGTCTTGAGTAAATTGAGGCTGCCACTCAGCAAAACGAGCTGCATTTAGTCCAGCAATTTTATCACTGACCTTCATTAAGCTTGCAATATCCATTGGCGTAAGTTCACGGCAGACATCAATCAGTTCAGCAGAATGATCCGTAAGCTCTGGTAACGTAAATGTTGATGTTGCCAATGGCGATTCATAATCAAGGGTTTTAGCGGGGGAAACCACAATTAACATAAGGCTTTTTCCTTTAAAGTCTGACGTAATTAGACTACCACCATCACTTTAAAAAACCACCATCAACCATGATGGTTATTACTATTTTATTAATAGGTATTACAACAATTAGCGTATTGTTGTCTTTGATGACGAACAAGATTGATCCCAGACACCATCTTCAAGTTGACCCAATAATTCTGGGTAGTCTTGGCGGTTGAATGTTGGTACTTTTCCAAGTGATAATTGCTTATTGTAATCTTGAGCTAACTTAATCACCGTGCCTGAAAGCAATACTATTGCGGCCAAGTTAATCATTGCCATCATCCCCATTGAAATATCAGCCATCGCCCACACTGTTGGTAGATCAGCCAGTGCACCAAACATCACCATGCATAGCACTACCATTCGAAAAACATTTAGCCCAACTTTATGATTGCGTTCTAAAAAAATCAGATTGGTTTCGGCATAAGAATAATTGGCTATTAATGAGGTAAATGAGAAAAAGAAAATCGCAATCGCAATAAAAATACCGCCCCAATCACCGACTTGTGAACTAACTGCTTGTTGGGTTAATGCAATGCCAGTAATACTACTATACGGTTCATATTCACCAGACATTAAAATAATTGCCACGGTTGCAGAACAAATAACAATAGTGTCCATAAACACGCCCAGCATTTGCACATAACCTTGTGAAGCGGGATGAGGAGGATAAGGGGTTGCAGATGCTGCGGCATTTGGTGCTGAGCCCATACCGGCTTCATTTGAAAACAAACCGCGTTTTAGGCCATTAATCATACCTTGAGCAATGGTATACCCTAACGCGCCAGAGGCAGCTTCTTCAAACCCAAACGCACTACGAAAAATAAGCATTAAGATATGTGGCAGTTGCTCTATATTACTCAGCATAATAAATAATGCTAAACCAAGATAACATAACGCCATTGTCGGCACTAAAATCTCAGCTGTTCGTGCAATCGCTCGCAGACCACCAAAAATAATTATTCCAGTCAGTACAACCAGCCCCAAACCAACATATTGCGGCTGCCACCCAAAGGCAACCTCTGTCGCCTGAGTGATTGAATTAGCTTGTACCGCATTAAAAACCAGCCCAAAAGCGATGATAAGAAAGATAGAAAACATCACTCCCATCCAGCGCATTCCCAAGCCACGTTCCATATAATAGGCTGGCCCACCACGATAATTACCATCATCATCACGGGTTTTATACAATTGCGCTAATGTGCTTTCTGCAAAAGCAGTTGCCATGCCTAACATAGCAATTAGCCACATCCAAAAAATAGAACCAGGGCCACCCAGCGTTAACGCAACAGCCACTCCAGCCATATTACCAGTGCCAACTCTTGCTGCGAGACTGGTACATAAAGCTTGAAAAGAAGAAATTCCCGCCGCATCCGATTTACGGCTATTTTTCATTACCGCGAACATATGCTTAAAATGACGAAATTGAATAAAATTAAGCTGATAAGTAAAATAAATGCCAATACCAATTAGCAAATATATCAATATCGAACCCCACAACAAATCATTGATAAAGTTAATTTGACTGTTCACATTGATGCCTTCACTGATCGATAAAGAATGGTATAAAAGCCCTTACTTGTGCTGTTATCTGTCGCGAAAAAGAACACTAACGGCCACAATAACAATACTCCACAGGCATTCGTTATGATTTAAACTATAACTTTACAATTAAAGTATAAGACCTTTATTAAATAAAAATAATGTCATTCTCATTATTTTTACAATGTGTTACATAATCCACTAATAATAAAAAAACAATGATTATCGACCTTCAGTCATAGATAAATCTCATATTATAAGCAGCTCTGATAACATCACGTCCCAAAAGCTATAAAATCATTATTTAACACTATAATTGGTCGCGCTTTAACCAAACAATCACCATTCGTGATGTTATACACATAAATATTTCATCTTTTAGCAACAAATGAGAAACAGTTCAATTTTATTGTGAGTCATTCTATGGTAATAAATAATCTGATCGCTTACATCAAGCGAAAAGTAGGAATAGGTGCTTTATGGATAGCTTTGCATTCGACGATATGATGACTACTGATACTGTTTCACGCCGCTCTCGTGCAAAACCTGAGAAGAGAAAATGGCGTGAAATTGAAGCTTTGAAAGATCGTCAAAGACTACGTCGAGAACTACAAGATATGGATATGTGTGGTAGTTTCAATAGTGATGATTTTGATTTTTAGTAACAACCAATAACGGCCAGCTTCATTGCTGGCCGTTTTATTCTTGTAAAGAATATTTACCGCACGATTATAATTGCCAATCAATCGGGGTTTTATTCATTGCAATTAACAACGCGTTAGCTGCAGAAAAGTGCCTACAACCAAAAAAACCACGATAAGCAGACAATGGTGATGGATGAGCAGAGGTCAGAACATGATGTCGGTTGGCATCTATTTTTTTACCTTTTTTCTGAGCATGGGCACCCCACAATAAAAAAATCACCCCTTCGGTATTATCATTAATATATTCAATAGCGCGATCAGTAAACGTTTCCCAACCAATTTTAGCATGGGAATGGGCGTTACCTTGCTCGACAGTTAATACAGTATTAAGTAATAACACCCCTTGCTCTGCCCATGATTGCAAATATCCCTGCTCAGGAATAATAAATCCGTCAATATCAGTCGCTAATTCTTTATACATATTAGCCAATGATGGCGGTGTTTTTACACCGGGTAGTACTGAAAAACTCAACCCATGAGCTTGATTTGGGCCATGATAAGGATCTTGACCTAAAATCACAACTTTGGTCGCCATTAGTGGCGTGGTTGTAAACGCGTTAAATACATCTTTTTGAGGAGGAAAAACCGTTTTACCTTCAGCGCGAGCAAGTGTCACAGCTTGCTCAATATCCTTAAAATATGGTAGTTGTTGCTGCTGCTCGATAAATGCTTGCCAACTTGCTGTCATTTATTATTCCTCTTGTGCAAAACCACGTAACATCGCAATTTCATGCTGCCAGATATCAGGGTTAATGGTTTCTAATATTAACGGCATATTATTAAATCGACTATCTTGCATTAAGAAACGAAAACAGTCCCATCCAATCGTGCCCTCACCCAAACTATGATGACGATCTAAGCGACTGCCTAACTCACCTTTGGAATCATTTAAGTGCATTGCGCGTAAATATTGCATACCAACCACTTGATCAAATTCAGCAAAGGTCGCTTGTGTCGCTTCCATTGTTCGCAAATCATAACCAGCAGCAAAAGTATGGCAAGTATCAATGCACACCCCGACACGTGATTTATCGTCTACTTGCGAAATAATTTCGGCTAAATGCTCAAAACGCCAACCTAAGTTAGATCCTTGACCTGCAGTATTTTCGATCACTGCTATCACATCATCAACTTGCTGATGGGCTAAATTAATTGATTCTGCAATTAATCTTAAACATTCTGTTTCAGAAATTTTCTTTAAATGACTGCCTGGATGAAAGTTCAATAAATGTAAACCTAATTGCTGACAACGCTGCATTTCATCAATAAATGCTAACCGTGACTTTTCTAGCTTGTCAGTTTCTGGCGCACCTAAATTAATTAAATAAGAGTCATGCGGCAAAATAGCATTTGCATCAAAACCAAGTTGCAGACAACGGGCCTTAAATGCCGAGATGGTAGCAGCATCTAATGGCTTTGCTTGCCATTGACGTTGGTTCTTGGTGAACAATGCGAATGCCGTTGCATTTATAGCCTTGGCGTTAGCAGGAGCATTAAACACACCACCAGCCGCTGACACATGTGCTCCAATTAATTTCATAATCACTCTCAAAAATAACCATCAAGCAACATATTAACAACGCTAATGTCACTCGGAAAATTTAACATAAAAACCCACGTAAAATGACAACATATTCACCAGTGGTATATAGGGATGGTATAAAATGTTGTTATTTTACAACAAAATAACATTAAACTTATTTTTTAAATTTACTAATTTTAGTTGATTCCCAGCTAAAATGCAGTTAGATTGACCTAGCTCAATAAAACAGCCTTATTATATTTAAGGTTTTTTGTAGTAACTTGATCTACATCAATACCCAAAAGTGCATTGCGGGTTATATAATAGGTAGCTCAATACAAAAACGAATAAATTAACAACAATTTTCTTGGAGAAAAGTTATGATTACTGGTATTCAAATTACTAAAGCAGCAAACGATGATCTACTAAACTCAATCTGGATCCTAGATAGCGAGTCTAACGAAGCGCGTTGTGTTTGTGCGTCTGGCAACTACGAAGCTGACCAAGTTATCGCACAAGCAGATCTTGGTGACATTGAGTACCGTGAACTAGCTATCGAAGCTCCAGCAAAAATCGAAGGTGGTCAACACTTGAACGTTAACGTTCTTAAGCGTGAAACACTAGTAGATGCTGCTGCACACCCAGAGAAATACCCACAGCTAACGATTCGTGTATCAGGTTATGCTGTACGCTTTAACTCACTAACAACTGAACAGCAGCAAGACGTTATCGCTCGTACTTTCACTAACAGCCTATAATTTCGGCCTTAGTGTAAGTGTCTTGATTAGAGCAAGATGCTGCAATAAAAAAAGGAGCCTAATGGCTCCTTTTTTGTTATTCATGCTACGAGCTGACCTTATCTAGTCGGTTGTACCGAATATAAAATGTCCTTAATCGCAATAAAATCATTATTAGACTCTAATGACAATAATGGCATCGCATTATGTTTTGCAAGTGGGGCCGGTAACTCAATATCAGTCGCTAAAATATCATCAACCACATCTTTAAACTTCGCAGGATGCGCTGTACATAAGAATAGGCCGGTTTCATCCGCCGCTAATTGTTGCTCAAGTACATTGTAAGCAATCGCACCATGTGGCTCACACAAATAACCATCAACATACATTTGTTTTAATGTTACCGCAGTTTGCTGATCATCAACTGCACCATAGCCCAGTTGGTTTAATCCCCATCCTTTGAGCTGGCATAATTCTTCAATACGTGGCCAGTTATTCGGTTGACTAACATCCATTGCATTTGAAATCGTGGCAACAGTCGCTTTAGGGGCCCAATCGCCGGTTTTTAAATAACGCGGAACGGTATCGTTAACATTAGTTGCAGCAATAAAACGTTTTACGGGTAAGCCTAATGATTTAGCCAATAAACCCGCAGTTAAATTACCAAAGTTACCGCTAGGTACTGAAATGACTAATTGCTCACGTTCCGCTTTTGACAGCTGAGATACAGCTTCAAAGTAGTAACAAATCTGCGCCATTAAGCGGCTGATATTAATTGAATTTGCTGAATTTAAGCCGATATCTTCACGTAATTTAGCATCATCAAATGCTTGCTTAACTAACGTCTGACAGTCATCAAAAGTACCATTAATCGCAACCGTGGTAATGTTGTTACCTAATGTACAGAACATCTTTTCCTGTAACGGACTGATCTTGCCCTTCGGATACAAAATCACGACCTTGATGTTATCCATACCGTAAAAAGCATGGGCAACCGCAGCACCTGTATCACCAGAGGTAGCGGTTAAAATCGTGATATCAGTTTCACTATCAGCTGTTACTGCAGCGAGTGATTGCGCCATAAAACGGCCACCAAAATCTTTAAACGCTAATGTTGGACCATGGAACAATTCTAACGCGTACACGCCGTCTTTTACTTTATTGATAGGTGCTGGAAATTGAAAAGCACTATCAACCATTTGGCTAACGGTTTCTTCACTTAATTCATCACCGATAAAAGCGGAAAGGATCTTGCTACTACGGGTGACAAAATCCATCTCTAACAATGCATCAATATCGCTAAATTGAGGGAGTTCTGCTGGAAAGAACAGTCCTTGATTATGTCCTAGTCCTTGACGTACGGCCTGACCAAATGAAACCTGCTGTTGATGTTGTTTTAGATTATACAATTTCATGGTTATAACTCACTCCCTGTGACTTTTGCACCTTGTTTATCAAGCTGACAAACATGAACAAAACCTTCATCATTTTGGACATAATTAGCGGTTAACCACTTTGCTAACCGTTGTGCAACCTCAAGATTGGTACAGATGCTAAACATTGTCGGTCCAGAACCAGAAATACCGCTCGCAATAGCCCCCGCTTCTAGAGCATATTTTCGTGCTTGATTAAATTTAGGTAATAACTTTTCGCGGTAAGGTTCAGCAACAACATCATGGATCATTTTTGCGGCAAGTAATGGCTGCTGAGAATGGCAAGCATGAATAAAACCTCCCAGATAACGTCCATGAGCAATCACATCTTGACGCCGATATTGCGCCGGTAAAATCGCGCGCGCTTCTGCTGTTGGTACTTTAATGCCTGGATAAGCCATTACCCAATACCAATCATCAAAACAAGGTACTGGTTGGCTAATAATGTCCATTTCTTGCACCATAAATTGCAGCCCACCTAAGAAACAAGGGGCGACATTATCGTAATGAACACTGCCAGACACTTCACCTTCCATCTCTCCCATTAAGGCCAATAATTCATTGCTGGTTAACGGCTGTTGATGGTATTGGTTCAAAGCATCAAGCGCTGCCACAATCGAACAGGCACTTGAACCTAAACCAGATCCAATCGGCATGTTTTTTTCTAGCGTTATGGCAACTGGCAGTAAAGTGATCCCCTTATGGTCAAGCTCACGTGCAAACACCTGCCAACAACGATAAACAATATTTTGTTCAGCTTGTTGAGGTAACTTATCAACAAAAGCACCGACACATTGCAAACTAAATGCAGCCTTACCAGCGGCAACCTCAACTCGATCGCCCAGTAATGAACCATCAATAGGAGACACTGCGGCGCCTAAAACATCAAAGCCAACACTGACATTACCAATCGAGGCAGGAGCATAAACAACAACACTCATGTTAGATACCTCGCTTCCAGCCTAATGTACGCATCAGATCAGCAAACACACCTGCAGCAGTTACTTCAGTACCAGCACCATAACCACGTAACACTAATGGAATCGGCTGGTAATAACGGCTGTAGAAAGCCAATGCATTTTCACCATCTTTAATTTTAAACATTGGATCATCTGGGTTAACCGCCACAATTTTGACATTGCAATTACCGTTATCAATTTCACCAACATAACGTAATACTTTATCTTCTTTAGCCGCTTCAGCCGCTAATTCAGCAAAATAAGCATCTGCTTGTGGCAGTCGTGCCATAAATTCATCCACCGAACCAGAAGCATCAAAACCAGGCGGTAGCGCTTGTTCTACCACCACATCTTCAAGTTCTAATTCTAATCCGGCTTCACGGGCTAAGATCAGAAGTTTACGAGCAACGTCCATTCCAGACAGATCATCACGCGCATCAGGTTCAGTAAAGCCATTATTACGTGCAACTGTTGTCGCCTCACTAAAACTCATACCTTCATCTAACTTACCAAAAATATAAGAAAGAGAGCCTGATAAAATACCTGAGAACCGCACTAATTCATCACCGGCTGCAAGTAAATTCTGCAAGTTTTCAATAACTGGTAGACCAGCACCGACGGTAGTGTCATACATAAACTTACGGTGACCAACACGCGCTGCTTGGCGTAATTGTTGGTAATACGCCATGCTAGCAGTATTGGCTTTCTTATTTGGGGTAATAACATGGAAACCCGCAGCTAAATAATCAGCATATTGTTCTGCAATGGTCTGATCAGAGGTACAATCAATAATAACCGGATTAATAATATGGTTATTTCGCACTAACTCAACCATACGCTGAAGCTGTAACGGCTCAGTTACAGATCCCATCAGATCGCGCCAGCTATCAAGAACAAAGCCATTACTATCAAGCAATAAACCTTTACTGTTCGCCATACCACAGACTCGAATCACTATCCCTTTTTGAGACAGTTTTGGTTGTTGTCGGTGAATTTGATCAATTAGCTCACCGCCAACGCCACCGACACCGACCACAAAGACATCCAGTGTATGCTGGCTATTAAATAAGTTTTCATGACAGGCTTTAACCGCCTCTGAGACTTTATTTTGTGGAATAACAGCTGAAATAGCACGCTCAGAAGAGCCTTGAGCAATCGCCACAATATTGACATCAACTTCAGCTAGCGCAGTAAAGAAACGCGATGCTACGCCATGTGAGGTACGCATACCGTCACCAACTAACGTTACAATCGATAAATCGTCACTAAATTCTACTGGCTCTAATAAACCTTCTTTTAGTTCCAGTTCAAAACTGGCAATTAATGCCTTCTTAGCTGCAAGCTTATCGGCGGTTTCAATACAGAAACTAATGCTGTATTCAGAAGATGATTGCGTGATTAATACTACCGATACTCCAGCGCTAGACATTGCACCAAATACGCGTGCTGCCATACCAACCATGCCTTTCATTCCTGGGCCAGAAACGTTAACCATAGTTAAATCTTTTAAGGTTGTAATTCCTTTGATATCCAGCTGATCTTCACCCGTATCTTGGCCAATCAGAGTGCCCGCACCTTGCGGATTAAAGCTATTTTTGATTAAGCAAGGAATATGGAATTGAGCAATCGGAGCAATGGTTTTGGGGTGCAATACTGATGCGCCAAAATAAGACAATTCCATCGCTTCTTGATAGCTCAATGACTTCAATAAACGCGCATCGGGAACTAAACGCGGATCACAGCTATAAACACCATCAACATCAGTCCAGATTTCACAACAATCAGCCCGTAAACAAGCCGCTAATACCGCAGCTGAATAATCTGATCCATTACGGCCTAATGTGACTAATTCACCTTGACGATTACCAGCAGTAAAGCCTGGCATAATACAAACATGGTTAGCAGGTAAAGGGTTATTGCGGAAATTTTGAGTTGAAATTTCAATATCAACATGTGCTTCAAGGTAATCGCCTTCAGCATATAAATACTGAACCGGATCAATCAAACTTGCTGGTTGGCCTTTGGCTTCTAATAATGATTTCATAGCCAAAATCGATAACCGTTCGCCTTTACTGATCACCTTGGCGTAAACATTATCAGGACATAGACCCAATAATTGAATGCCATGGACATACTGTTGTAATTGCTCAATCGTTGCAGTTAGCTTGGCCGTTAGTAGTTGTTGTTCAAAACGAGGTTCAAGAGCTTTAAGGCCATCAAAAAGATCATTAAAAACTGTTTCTAATGTCGTGATTTGTTGCGTTGCACTCCCTGTCGTTACAGCACTGTCAATTACCGCAACTAAGTTATTAGTGACTTTACCGGGTGCCGATAACACCACTGCAACCTCACCTTGTTTGGCATTACTGGCAATAATATCTGCCGCTCTTAAAAACCGTTCTGCATTTGCTAATGACGAACCGCCAAATTTAAATACTCGCATTCCCTAACTCCCGAGTGACTATCCTGAACTACTTGCTGTAAACAAGCATTACTCAATACTGATGAATTTAAATTGAAAAAAAAGCCCGCAGCTCTTTATGAGTTGCGGGCTTGTTGTAATTCTTGCGCATATCAGCCCGCACCAACACCGTTAATGGTAATGGTCATAATAATGGTGGTGATAGTAATACGGGATATATTTGCCATCGTTGCAATTTCTCTTTCACACGCTGTTACCTTACGATTACATGAATCGTAATATAGAGTCAATAAAGTTTTTACAATTATCACATCACAGCTACTTTCAAAGTATACGCAACAGAGTGAATTTAATCGTTTAAAAAAACAACAATAATATTTGCAGTCCGTTAACGAGCATTGCATAGTAATAAGCAATAGAAGATAAAATTATCATCATTAAGGACGCGTCGATGAGTGCAGCCATGGAGTCACTGATAGCACATACTATTTTACAAGGCTCTGATGCAATGTTTGGCCGCTTTCTTGACGTTACAGCCGAAGCACAACAACGGTTTGAACATCAACAATGGGCGCAGGTTCATCAAGCATTAAAAAAGCGAATTAGTTTTTATGACCATCATGTTGAATTAGTCACAAACCAAATTCAGATCATGCTTGGCGGGCAATATGCCAATCAAATCTGCCTTACAGCAGTAAAACATGCTTATCAAAATTTACTGGTTGACTACCCTCGCTATGATATTGCAGAAAGTTTTTTTAACTCGGTATACTGCCGTATTTTCAAACACCGTAATATTAACCGCGATAATATCTTTGTTCATAGCTCGCAACAGCATCGAATTCCTACCTATCCCAGTACCTTAACCCGTCACTATCGTGTCCAAACAACTATTGCGGCAATGCTTGAAAGAATGCTGGATGATCAACCATTTACACTTGATTGGAGTGATAAAAAAGCTGATATTCAATTGTTGGTTTCTCACTTACAAGCAGAGCTTGATAATAAACTCGATCAACAACTCACCTTAGAGCAAATTCGCGAACCTTTTTATCGAAATAAAGCAGCTTATCTGGTTGGAAAACTGACACTTTCAAATGGTGAATCATTCCCTTTAGTACTACCAGTACTCAATCACGACGGTCAATTAGTCCTAGATGCGGGTATTTGTAACGTTAATGATGTCAGTGTTATTTTTGGATTTGCTCGTTCATATTTCATGGTTTACAGTCCAGCTCCTGCGGCCTTAGTGCGCTTTTTATCCCAGCTATTACCCAATAAAAATTTAGCCGAACTCTACACTGCTATTGGTTGCCAAAAGCACGGTAAGACTGAATTTTATCGTCAATTTCTCGATCATTTAGAGCACTCAAACGATAAGTTTATTATTGCCCCAGGCATCAAGGGTATGGTGATGTCCGTTTTTACTCTGCCATCCTATGATTTTGTTTTTAAAATAATTAAAGATAAATTTGCACCACAAAAAGACATTAGTCATCAAGCAGTAAAACAAAAATATCAATTAGTAAAAGAGCATGATCGTGTTGGCAGAATGGCTGATACGCAAGAGTACCGTCACTTTAGTTTTCCACGACAACGCTTTAGCGACGAGTTAATAAATGAGCTACTCACTATTGCACCTTCGATTGTCACTGTCACTGACGATAACGTCATTATTGAACATTTGTATATGGAACGACGAATGATTCCATTTAACATTTATATTGAAACTGCTAACGATGCTGACTTACGCCACGCAGTCAATGAGTATGGTTACGCTATTAAGCAGTTAGCTGCTGCCAATATATTTCCAGGAGATATGCTATTTAAAAACTTTGGTGTGACACGTCATAAACGAGTGGTGTTTTATGACTATGATGAAATTACTTATATGACTGAAATGAATTTTCGTACCATTCCAGCAGCGCGTTATCCTGAAGATGAAATGGCAGCTGAACCTTGGTATAGCGTTGGCATCAACGATGTTTTTCCTGAAGAATTTCGTACTTTCTTACTGATTAATCCCAAAGTAAGAGCATTGTTTAATGAATTACATCAGAATCTTTTTGAGGCAAGTTATTGGCAATATTTACAAACCAACATTAAACAAGAGTTATACCCAGATGTTTTCCCCTATCAAAACAGTCATCGATTACACTTAACAAGAGCTAAAGAATAATTTTATCGCGACTGTAAAGTTTGATCAGATTACGCTTAAATTGTATCAATCATCACACTATAAGCATTGGTGTTCATATTTATCACTTATAACACTTTCTATTGGTGCAACATCACCTACTATTTAAAATAACGTCGTTATTAAAAAGGAGTAGGTATGACCCAATTTTATTTAAGGATGATCGGCTTACTTACTTTTTTAGCGCTATCAACTACAGCACAAGCAACAACTGCCATAAAAACTAGCCTAACTTATAATGGCGGTCAAAAATTAACATCAGGCTGGTTTCTATCATCGCAATCACGCCAGCAACAAAGTTTTGATGTCTGGCAAATCGACAGTGGTTATGCTTACTCTGTCACTAACAATACTCAGATTTATGTCAGTACTCATCTAACAACCAGTACTGATGATCAACCAACATCAAGTGGCTTAACCTCTGGAGTTAAATATACTGTCTCACCACGTATCAGTATAAACAGTGCTATTACCTCAGAAACAATAAATAATAAAACCACATTAGGGTTAGAATTCGGCAGTCAATATGATGTATCCCAGAAGGTCAATGTACGTGCAACTGTCGACTATGCGGAACTAGAGCAAATTATTGAACTCGGATTAGGGTTCAGTTTTTAATACACTCAAATCTAATGCCGTACTCGTCAAGATAACGCCATTCAAATCAGCATAAAGATAATCATTAGGATAGATTAGCGTCTCAGCAATATTTAATACCACATTGCTCTCACCCATTTGACGCTTTTCGGTTTTTATTGGGCATGCAGCCAATGCTTTAACCCCGAGAGGTAATTGTGCCAACGTTGCTACATCGCGAATAGCACCATTAACAATAATACCTTGCCAGTTATTTTTTACCGCTAATAATGCCAATTGATCGCCCAATAATGCGCGTCGACAACTACCATGACCATCAATAAATAACACCTTACCATCACCTGCAGTTGATAATATATCACGCACAAAACTATTATCTTCAAAACAACGTAGGGTAACGATTTGACCGCCAAAGGGTGTATGGCAGCCATAGTCAAGTAAGGTTAGCGGTAAAAAACGAATATCTTGTGGAAAGTAATCACATAGATCAGGTAATAAATCCTTCATTAGCTTTTCCTTTATCACGAAAAAAATCAAAAAACAGACAAATTTGACCGTATTTCTTAACAATAATAATAATATTGATTATTAGCTCTTTTTTATAAAAATCCATTCGCCTTAATGAGTGCCAACCCCAATTGATACTGTTACAATATTTAGATAAAGATGAACTATATGTTGTGCTTTTTATTATCATTAAGCTTAAATATTAGTCACTGGTATCGAGTTTTGTATATTCTTATTACTATCATGACACTTTTTGTCTACTCTGATATAAAAGTTAACTAAACTTAGAAACATAACTATTGTTCTTCTCACTGTTTGATATAAATCAAAAAATATACAACTAATGGGCATCAACTAAGCTCTCCACATTGTTAGCGAGCTGTTAAGTGAATACAATTGTCGCATTATCAGGGAGATTGTAGCCAGCACCCCAAGCTTTATGGGGGATTTCAACATCATTATGTTGTTGAATGAAAGGATGGTGTACCACATAGGTTGTAACAATAAAGTGTTTATTTAAAACATTTGTCCTATATGTGAATTTTTTTTATAGAATTTAACTATTCTGTGGTTAACCAGATTTAGTTTCTGATATTAGGTACTGCCAAAATGCAAACCCCTCACATTCTGATTGTAGAAGACGAGCACGTAACACGTAACACCCTAAAAAGTATTTTTGAAGCAGAGGGTTATACTGTTTTTGAAGCAAATGATGGCGCAGAAATGCACCAGATGCTTTCTGAAAACCCTGTGCATCTTGTTATCATGGATATCAATCTTCCTGGTAAAAACGGCCTTCTACTTGCACGTGAACTTCGCGAACAAGGTGATATGGCATTAATGTTCTTAACCGGTCGTGATAACGAAGTTGATAAGATTTTAGGTCTTGAAATTGGTGCTGATGATTACATCACTAAGCCATTCAACCCTCGTGAATTAACTATTCGTGCACGTAATCTATTAACTCGAGCGATGAACCAAGGTCTTCCAACTGAAGATAAAAAACTGGTTGAACGTTATGAGTTCAATGATTGGTCATTAGAAATCAATAGCCGTTCTTTAGTAAGCCCTAGTGGTGAGCAATTTAAATTACCTCGCTCTGAGTTCCGTGCATTACTGCACTTCTGTGAGAACCCAGGTAAGATTCAAACGCGTGCTGATTTACTAAAGAAAATGACTGGCCGTGAATTAAAACCACATGACCGTACTGTTGATGTAACTATTCGTCGCATTCGTAAGCACTTTGAATCAGTTGCAGATACACCAGAAATCATCGCTACTATCCATGGTGAAGGTTACCGCTTTTGTGGTGATTTAGGCGAAGAATAATTTCTTCTCCAATCAAACAGTGAAATAAAAGGCGACCATCAGGTCGCCTTTTTTATTATTAATTACTGTTGCTTTAACCACATTTTTAGCACGTTAATATCATCTTGATAGCTGTATTTTATTTCATCAACCCAATCATTAATATTTTCCCACCATGCTGGTAATTCTGGTGATTGTGCTTTTTGGGCGACTTGCTGAATATGTTTAAGGCCAATAGAGCCTGCTGCCCCTTTTATTTTATGTGCTTCAAACTTAATCCCATCTTGATCCTTAGCCGTCATATTTGAATCTAAAATAGCGAGGTAATCAGGCATCATTTTTTCAAACATCTCAATACTGGTATAAACAGGTTCCGTTCCAACAATTTCAACGTACGAGGTTAGCATTTCCAAATCTAATAATGTATCAATCATGCTAACACTGGTGGTATCAGCCTGATCGGTTTCATTATCAATTAAACCATCATCATCAAGCTCATGGCTGCAACTTAAAACCAAATTATCAATCACACTGGTAATCGCTTTTACCGTCAATGGTTTATTTAATACTTCATCCATGCCTTTATCGAAGTATTCTGTTTTGTCATTAACCACATTAGCAGTTAATGCCACTAAAGCAGGAAGATCTTGATATTTTTGACGTAGTTGTTGAGCAATATCAAACCCTGTCATATCAGGCAATTGAATATCCAATAACACTAAATCATAATCTTCAGGCCTAAACATGGCTAGCGCCTCATCACCACGCATAGCCACCGTCACTTCATGGCCTAATCGCTCAAGTAGTGATTTAGCGACGACGATATTAAGTTCAATATCTTCTACCATAAAAATACTGAGTCCTGTCATTTCAGGACGCACTTCAGTAACAATGTGCTCTTCAACAACAGCTTCAACCAAAGGCACGCGAATCTTAACGGTAAAAGTACTACCGGTACCTATTTCAGAATGTACCGTTATATTACCGCCCATTAACTGAATTAATTGTTGTGAAACAGCTAAACCAATCCCCGTACCAACCGCATGTAAATTATCACCCCCTTGTTGAACCTGATAATACATCGCAAAAATATTATCAATTTCAGCCTTAGGAATACCAATACCACTGTCTTCGACTTCAAAAATGATTTCAGCATCATGCTGATGAATTTCACTACTAACCGATAATATCACTCCACCCTGTTTAGTGAACTTGGTCGCATTACCAATTAAATTCCACAACACTTGGCGTAGACGAGTACTATCGACCTCAATATTTTTTGGTAGTGCCGTTAAATATTCCAAATCAAATCGTAGCCCTTTTTGCTCAGCCATTAATTGTGAAATATTGCCAATATCTTCAATAAACTCATGGAAATCTAATGGCTGAGGCAATAGCTCTAACCGACGACGATCTGATTTATCTAAATCAATAATATCGTTGAAAATATTACCTAAAGTGATCGCACTAACGTGGACAGTACGTAAATAACCACGCTGCTCATCAGTCAGTTCTGTTTCTAATAGCATTCGGCTTAAGCCAACAATACCATTAAGTGGTGTACGTAATTCATGACTAATGGTTGAAATAAATGCCGTTTTATCACTGCTGGCTTTTTCTAGCGCGTCTTCATATTTTTTGCGCTCAGTAATATCACGCCCAAAGCCCATCAATCCTAAACGTTTGCCATTGCGGTCATAAAGAGGCACTTTACGAAGTTCAAATAATGCTTTTTTACCATTGGGATAATCAAGCCACTGCTCATCAGTCATCGCAGTATTAATATCAAATAATTCTTGGTCAGTTTGAATAATACGTTTGGCAACTTCCGCTGGATAAACATCCCATGGTGTTAGTCCAACCAACTGTTGTTCACTTTTACCCACCAACTCTGCCATCGCGCGGTTACAGCCTGAAAATTGATTCTTTTCATTACGATAATAAATTAAATCAGGCGACGCATCTAAGAACGACTTCAATAACGCACTTTTTTCAGCAACAGCAACTTGCGCGTTTTCACGGTGATAAACTTCATTTTCTAAATCTTGTATTGCTTCTTCAAGCGCTTCTTCCGCTTTTTCGCGTTCTTCAATCTCAGAGTTTAAGCGAGCAATATTGGCTTGTAACTGTTGATTGAGTTCCATGTCGCGGGCGCGCATTTGTTCTAATTTAGTTACTAGCTTAGCTAAGCGTTGGCGCGAATCTTCTAATTGATCAACTACTACCGACAGAAAATAAACTGCCCAAGGAGTAATAAATAAACCGAAGGTTACTGAGCGAATAATTTCAACATCGCGCATACTGCCTTGTAGCAAAAAGGTGACACCAATTTGTACCACCATAGCTAGCGCAACTAACGCAGCTGCTAATAATAAACTAAAACGAAAAATACCTAATTTGACTAAAAGGTCGACATAAAACTGGGCTAAAATTTTGACTTGTTTCATCAATGAATACCAATAAAAAAAACCACCTCGCCACTATGGCGAACACTACTGCTTATCATAATCTCTCTCACGGCTTGTGCCTAAACCAAAGCTGTAAAGTTTTATTGCGGCGCACAAAAAAGCCTACTTCACGTAGGCTTCATTTAAGCATGACTATTTAATATCGGTAATTGATAAATAAATGGGTCACCTAAGGCACTGCCTTGTGCACCTTGCTTATCTAAAATTCGTCCAATTTCAGTCATTGCTAACCAGCGATTTTCACACCACATCGGTGCTAATAACGTTGGTCGGCGAGCACTTGCAGCAACGCGATGATAAACCACCTCAGGCGGTGTTAATTGAATCATTTCACTAGCGATATCCGCATAATTTTCCAGACTAATAGCCTCTAATCTTCCGGCTTTAAATGCCTGTCCCATTTTGCTGCCTTCAACAATATGCAACGGATGCAATTTAATTCCATCAACGCCGACTGCAACCACTTTATTTAATGTTTGCAGATTATCAGCCTTAGTATCGCCTGGCAGTCCTACTATTAAGTGGGTACAAATCTTAATGCCTAATGCTCGAGCGCGTTGGGTGATCTCAGCATAACACGCAAAATCATGACCACGATTAATACGCTTGAGGGTTTTATCATTAGCCGTTTGTAAGCCTAATTCTAACCAAATCTCATAGCCTTGCTCAACATACCCAGCCAGTAAATCTAATACTGCATCTGGTACACAATCAGGGCGAGTACCAACACAAAGACCAACAATATCTGCGGTTGTTAGTGCTTGCTCGTACATTTTTTTTAGCGTTTGAACTTCAGCATAAGTACTGGTGTAAGCCTGAAAGTAGGCAAAATAACGCTTAGCGCGATGCACTTCTCCAGCACGAGCAGCTAATTGTTGTTGAATCGGCACGAACTGATTCTTTTCGTCAGCAAATGAAGCAACATTACAAAATGTACAGCCACCACGGCCAATAGTGCCATCTCGATTAGGACAACTAAAGCCACCGTGTAAGGTAAGTTTATGGACTTTTTCACCATAACGGTGTTGTAAATCTTGCCCAAAAGTATTGACGAGTTGATGCAATTGCATGGTATTACCTAGCGTTTAAAACAATGAATAATCTACGTCAGCGCAGACCAATGTGACAAAGGAGCCGCAACATAGCATTAATCATCATTATGAAGGTTGTGCTAAAACAAAAACACATAATTAACCATAATCTTAGTCGTTAAATATGCTTCATTTATGCACCAAAAGTGTTAATTTTTATTGGTAATTAATGTATCAAAATTGTAGGATGGTTACACTTGTGTGCAATTTATAAACAAAAAAAGCCCTGTAATTACGTTGTTTTGCCGCAATATCTACGGCTTTTACATCATTAATAACGTGTTTTGTAACTATTAATCGTAATACAACAGAATTAAGTTTGTGAATGATGCAATGTCATCATCATAAACACACCATCAATGATGCAGGACAGGAGTCCATCTCAATGCTAATTGATAGTGACAATAAATTAGGGATAACCAAGCCTTAGGAATATGGCTTGATGTAACTGGAAGGAAGTATCTATGACAGCTCAAGAGCTTAATGCTCAGGGACTTTATGTGCCTGAATTAGAGCACGATGCCTGTGGTATCGGCTTTGTTGCCCACCTTAAAAACCGTAAATCTCACCAAATTGTCACTCAGGCTCTCGATATGCTGGCACGTATGGAGCACCGAGGTGGTCAAGGCTGTGATCCTAGCAGCGGCGATGGTGCCGGAATTTTACTGCAAAAACCCCACGAATTTTTATTAGAAGAAACCGTTAAACTTGGTATTAAATTGCCTACGTTTACCCAATACGGTGTTGGAGTAGTATTATTTCCAAAAGATGAACATAAACGTCAACAATGTCGCGATATTCTCGAACGTAATGCTAAACGCCTCGATCTAGAAGTTATTGGCTACCGTGTACTTCCGGTTGATAATTCAATGATTGGCGAAGATCCTCTTAGCACCGAACCTCAGTTTGAGCATGTTTTCATTACCGGTGGTGCCAACTTAGATCCTGCTGTATTAGAACGTAAACTGTATGTATTACGTAATTATACTGTGCGTGTTTGTTTAGAAAGCGTGTCAAATATTGGTGATGATTTCTACATTAATTCATTATCATATAAAACCTTAGTCTATAAAGGTCAGTTAACCACAGCACAAGTACCACAGTACTTCCTTGATTTACAAAACCCAGCAATGGTAACAGCGTTAGCATTAGTTCATTCACGTTTTTCGACCAATACCTTTCCACGCTGGCGCTTAGCGCAACCTTTCCGTTATATCGCCCATAATGGTGAAATTAATACCGTCCGTGGCAACCTTAATTGGATGAAAGCTCGCGAAGCTATTCTTGAATCTGATTTATTCAGCCAACAAGAGCTCGATATGCTACTGCCTATTTGTCAGGAAGGCAGTTCAGATTCTTCTAATTTCGATATGGCACTAGAGTTATTGGTACTTTCAGGGCGTAGCTTACCGCACGCATTAATGATGCTGATCCCTGAAGCATGGCAAGAAAATACCAGCATGGATCCTAAGCGTCGTGCTTTCTACCAATATCATGCCAATATTATGGAGCCGTGGGATGGCCCAGCATCTGTCTGTTTTACTGATGGTGTGCAAGTCGGTGCTACCCTTGACCGTAATGGTCTCCGCCCATCACGCTATACGGTAACTAAAGATGATTTTCTGATCATGGCATCAGAATCAGGGGTGGTAAAAATTGAACCTGAAAATATTCAGTTCCGTGGTCGTTTACAACCGGGACGTATTTTTGTCGCCGACCTTGAGCAAGGGCGTATTATTTCAGATGAAGAAGTCAAAGATAGCATTGCGACCTCACAGCCTTATGAGCAATGGATCAAAGACAACCTACTAACGCTTAAGACACTGCCTGACGCTGATAACATGTACCATCAGCCGACGCCAGAGCGTTTATTACACCATCAACAAGCCTTTGGTGTCAGCTCAGAAGAAGTCAACGATATTATTGTGCCATTAGCCAATACTGGTTATGAGCCTCTTAGTGCAATGGGTGCCGATTGGCCATTAGCAGTGTTGTCACACCAATCACAACATTTATCAAATTACTTTAAGCAGTTATTTGCGCAGGTAACCAACCCACCTATCGATCCAATTCGTGAACGAATGGTGATGTCACTCAATACCTACTTAGGTAAAGATCAAAACCTGCTCACAGAAACGCCAGAGCACTGTCATAAAGTTGAGCTTGAATCACCTGTTCTTTCCAATGCTGAATTAGAAAAAATTCGTGCGATTGATAATGAACATCTGCAATCAAAAACATTGGATATTGTATTTCGAGCCAGTGGCGAACAAGGCAAACTTGATCGAGCACTCAAGCGTATTTGTCAGTATTCTGAAGATGCGGTTATTGATGGTTACTCGATCATTATTTTGACTGATCGCGCGGTTAACTCTAATCACGCCGCTATTCCTGCAATGCTCGCGGTCGGTGCTGTTCATCACCATCTTATCCGTAAAGGTCTACGAGCCAAATGTGACATCGTAGTTGAAACAGGTGACGCTCGTGAAACTCATCACTTTGCCACCCTTATTGGTTATGGTGCTAACGCCATCAACCCTTACTTGGTCACTGAAACACTGGTTGATCTGCAACATAAACGTAAGCTTGATCCAGAGCTACCAACCGATACCTTATTTGATAACTACCGCAAAGGGGTTAACGGTGGGCTACTGAAAATCTTCTCTAAGATGGGTATTTCAACACTGCAGTCTTACCATGGCGCGCAAATTTTTGAAGCGCTCGGTATTAGCAAAGCCGTCGTTGATAAATACTTCACCGGTACTGTGACTCGAATTCAAGGTCTCACCATTGATGACATCGCTCAAGAAGTGTTAGTCCGTCACCGTGTCGGTTACCCAACGCGTGAAATTCCAGTGCAAATCCTCGATGTCGGTGGGGTTTATCAGTGGAAACAACGTGGTGAAAAACACCTGTTTAACCCTGAAACCATTTCATTACTACAACAATCAACTCGTGAAAAAGATTACGCGCAGTTTAAGCAATACGCTAAAGCGGTTGATGATCAAGGTGACAACGCTGCCACACTGCGTAGTCAATTAGATTTTGTCAGCAACCCAGCCGGGGCAATTGCACTTGATGAAGTAGAGCCGATTGAAAATATTCTAAAGCGTTTCGCAACTGGTGCTATGAGCTTTGGTTCAATTTCTTATGAAGCTCACTCAACCCTCGCCGTTGCCATGAACCGAATTGGCGCTAAATCTAACTCTGGCGAAGGCGGTGAAGATCCGATTCGTTTTGATAAAAAAGACAATGGCGATTGGGAACGCTCGGCAATCAAACAAGTTGCATCTGGTCGTTTTGGGGTTACCTCTTACTACCTTACCAATGCGGCCGAACTACAAATTAAAATGGCCCAAGGTGCAAAACCGGGTGAAGGTGGTCAGCTACCCGGTGATAAAGTTGATGATTGGATCGGTGCGACCCGTCACTCAACCCCTGGCGTTGGTTTAATTTCACCACCACCTCATCACGACATTTACTCCATCGAAGATTTAGCTCAGCTGATTTATGATTTAAAAAATGCTAACCGTGCTGGCCGGGTTAACGTCAAATTAGTTTCAGAAGCTGGCGTGGGTACTATTGCCTCTGGTGTTGCTAAAGCCAAAGCCGATGTGGTGCTAATTGCAGGCTTTGATGGCGGTACTGGCGCATCGCCGATGTCATCGATTCGTCATACTGGTTTACCGTGGGAACTTGGCTTAGCCGAAACCCACCAGACGCTACTAAAAAATGGCTTACGTAACCGTATTGTGGTGCAGTCTGATGGTCAAATGAAAACTCCTCGAGACCTTGCTATTGCGACTTTACTAGGAGCCGAAGAATGGGGCGTTGCAACAGCAGCATTGGTTGTTGAAGGCTGTATCATGATGCGTAAGTGTCATAAAAATACCTGTCCTGTTGGTATCGCAACTCAAAACAAGACTCTACGTGAGCGTTTTGATGGTCGCGTAGAAGACGTAGTAACTTTCTTCCAATACATGGCACAAGGTTTACGTGAAGTGATGGCTGAGCTTGGTTTCCGTACCATTGATGAAATGGTTGGCCAAGCGCAGAAACTAAAACTGCGTGATGATATCGGTCACTGGAAATACAAAAATCTTGATCTTAGCCCGGTACTGCACATTCAACCACCACGTGCTGAAGATGGCATTTATAACCAGCGTCAGCAAGATCACGGTCTAGAACAAGTGCTTGATCGCACCCTGATCCAACTGGCGCAACCAGCACTCACCAAAGGTGAAGCAATTACAGCACAACTACCGATCATCAACACTGATCGTAGTGTCGGTACCATGTTATCCAATGAAATATCTAAAGTGTATAAAGACCATGGCTTACCACTGCCGATGACGGTTAAGTTTAACGGCTCAGCAGGTCAAAGCTTTGGCGCATTCTTAGCTAAAGGGGTGCAATTTACCGTTGAAGGCGATGCTAATGACTACTGGGGTAAAGGACTTTCAGGCGGAACATTAGTGCTCTACCCTGATAGCCACTCAGACATTATTGCTGAAGATAATATTGTGGTTGGTAATGTGTGTTTCTACGGTGCAACTTCAGGTGAGTCTTATATTCGCGGCCTTGCGGGTGAGCGTTTCTGTGTTCGTAACTCTGGCGCTAAAGTGGTTGTCGAAGGTATCGGCGACCATGGCTGTGAATACATGACCGGCGGTATCGCAATCATTCTCGGTCAAACTGGACGTAACTTTGCTGCTGGTATGAGTGGTGGTGTTGCCTACGTGTGGGATCAATTTGGTGACTTTGAAACCAAACTTAATGCTGAATTAGTCGACCTCGATCCGATCGAAACTGAAGATAAAGCACTGCTACTTGATATGTTAACCAAACATATTGAATTAACAGGTAGTACGGTTGCAGAGCTATTTTTGTCTAACTTTGAGGCTAACCTCAGCCAGATGAGAAAAGTAATGCCAAGGGATTACAAAGCCGTATTACAACAGCGTCAAGCTGCCGCTCAAAACAAGGAAACGTTGGAGGCCATCAATGGGTAAGCCTACGGGATTTTTAGAATTTGGCCGCGAACTGCCAAGTAAGTTAGATCCAAGTGTTCGTATTCAGGATAACAAAGAATTTGTCCTTAACGACGAATTTGGTGACAAAATTCAACAGCAATCTGCGCGTTGTATGGATTGTGGTGTACCGTTTTGTCATAACGCGTGTCCGATCGGTAACATCATTCCTGAATTTAATGATGCGGTTTACCGTGATAGCTGGGAAGAAGCGTGGAACATTTTAAGTTCAACCAATAACTTTCCAGAATTTACCGGTCGTGTGTGTCCAGCCCCTTGTGAAAGTGGCTGTGTACTTGGTATCAATCAAGATCCAATTACTATCTGTAATATCGAAAAAACCATTGTTGAAACCGCTTATCGTGAAGGTTATGCCAAACCGAAGATCCCTCGTTCACGTACCGGTAAAACTGTTGCCATTATTGGTTCTGGACCTGCGGGCTTATCTGCTGCGGAACAACTAAACAGCGCAGGCCACACTGTGACAGTGTTTGAACGTGATGAAAAAGTCGGTGGCTTACTGCGGTTTGGTATTCCCGACTTTAAGCTCGGCATGGATATCATTGATCGTAAAATCGATCTAATGGCGCAAGCTGGGGTCAAATTTGAAGTTAATGCCCATATCGGGGTCGATATTAATGCTCAACAATTACGCCAAGAATTTGATGTAATTTTGCTAACCGGTGGCTCTACCGTACCACGTAATTTACCGATTCCGGGGCGTGAGCTTAATGGGGTTCATTTTGCGATGGAGTTTTTAGCGCAAAATAACCGTCGTGCCAATGATATGGATCTCAAAACCGCAGAAGTTCATGCACAAGATAAACACGTAGTCGTCATTGGTGGTGGTGATACCGGCTCTGACTGTGTTGGTACTTCAAACCGTCATGGTGCAGCAAGTATTACCCAAGTTGAGATCATGCCATTACCACCTGAAAAGCGCCCAGCCAATCAACCGTGGCCGTCATACCCAATGATCATGAAAACATCGACTTCGCATGAAGAAGGCTGTGATCGTTATTGGAATATTCTCACTAAAGAGTTTATTGATGATGGTAACGGCAATGTCAAAGGTCTACGGATTGCAGATATTGCTTGGCAAGACGCCAAACCTGGTGAAAGACCTAGTTTTGAAGAAGTGGCAGGGACTGAGCGAGTGATCGCTTGTGATATGGCATTTTTAGCGATGGGCTTTCTGCATCCAGAACCAAGCGGAGTGTTAGCGCAATTAAATATAAAACTTGACGATCGCGGCAATGTTGCCACAGACGACTTTGCCACTAGTCAAGCAGGCGTATTTGCCGCAGGTGATATGCGTACCGGACAATCACTGGTAGTTCGTTGTATTAACGAAGGTCGTGAATCAGCGCGTGCCATTGATAGTTACCTAATGGGCAACTCAAATCTCGAAGCAAAAGCAGATTCTCTAATGCTTTCGTAAATTTTATTGTTACCAGATTCTACTAAAATAAATAGCCAGCTTATCAATGCTGGCTTTTTTATTACTTACAGTACAGAAGATTATTCCCCCCACCACGCTATCTCATATTAACGACCACCAGCAACCAAACTTAGTGCTTTTTTAACCTCAACAACCAGTCATTACCGCTTAACTTTTACCAACAAAAAACTTACAACTGTAATGAATATTAATTTATTTCAGATAGTTAAAGTTAATAAATATCCCTTAGCAGTGATAAATATCATTTGTTAGCAATATTTGACCTTTTTGTAAATTATCGTTAGTTTGAAATATTGTAGGAAGTAAAATGGATGATCTCACTTGATTGCTATTTTACAGTAAAACTGTTTGTAACAAACAGGCGCAACGGAGAATTGCAATGTCACTGTATAACCCATCACTAGAGAAAGATAACTGTGGTTTCGGTCTTATCGCCCATATCGAAGGTGAAACTAGCCATAAACTTGTTCGAACCGCGATATCAGCCCTCGATCGTATGACCCACCGAGGAGGTATTGCCGCCGATGGTAAAACTGGCGATGGTTGTGGCTTATTAATCAAAAAACCCGATAATTTTTATCGTATTATCGCCGCAGAAAAACAGTGGAATTTATCACGCGAATTTGCGGTAGGAATGATCTTTCTTAGCCAAGATCCGGTGCTAGCACAACAAGCGCGCGAAATTATCAATCAAGAGTTAATCACTGAAACCTTATCGATTGCAGGTTGGCGCGAAGTACCGATTAACCCCAGTGTGCTTGGTCCTATCGCGCAACAATCTCTACCAACTATTGAGCAAGTATTTATTAATGCTCCCGCAGGCTGGAAGCCGCGTGATATTGAACGTCGACTTTATATTGCTCGACGTCGCATTGAAAAACGTATTACTGCTGATAAAGATTTCTATATTTGTAGCCTTTCAACTCAAGTTACGGTCTACAAAGGGTTATTTATGCCTGCTGATCTACCTAAATTTTATCAAGATTTAGGGGATATTCGTTTAGAGTCATCGATTTGTTTATTTCACCAACGTTTTTCAACTAATACTCAGCCACGGTGGCCATTAGCACAACCTTTTCGTTATTTAGCTCACAATGGTGAAATTAATACCATTACCGGCAACCGCCAATGGGCGCGAGCACGAGCGTATAAATTTAGCTCGCCACTGTTGCCAGATTTAAAAACAGCCGCGCCGTTTGTTAATGAGACCGGTTCCGATTCATCCAGCCTTGATAATATGCTGGAGCTATTTTTAGCTGGCGGCATGGATTTGTTCCGCGCGATGCGGATGTTAGTGCCACCCGCATGGCAAAATCACCCCGATATGGATCCAGCATTACGTGCTTTTTATGATTTTAACTCCAAGCACATGGAACCTTGGGATGGCCCTGCAGGCATTGTGATGTCTGACGGTCGTTATGCAGCATGTAACCTTGATCGTAATGGCTTACGCCCAGCACGTTATGTGATCACCAAAGATAAACTGATCACTATCGCCTCTGAAGTCGGCATTTGGGATTACACCCCCGATGAAGTCGCAGAAAAAGGCCGGGTTGGCCCCGGTGAACTGTTAGTTATTGACACTAAATTTGCTAAAATCTGGCACTCACAAGATATCGATAACGAACTCATGAGTCGCCATCCCTATAAGCAATGGATGGATACCCATGTTCAACATTTAACCCCGTTTGAAGAGTTAGGTGATGACCACATTGGTCAACGTAGCTTGGATGATAATCAGTTAAATACCTATCACAAACAATTTAACGTCAGCCGCGAAGAACTCGATCAAGTGCTACGAGTGGTGGGTGAAAATGGCCAAGAAGCTACTGGTTCTATGGGTGATGACGCACCAATGGCTATATTGTCATCACAACAGCGACCAATCACGGATTACTTCCGTCAAATGTTTGCGCAAGTTACCAATCCACCTATCGATCCTTTACGTGAAAAGCATGTAATGTCACTTGCCAGCTGTATTGGTCGTGAAATTAATGTGTTCTGTGAAACCGATAGTCATGCTCAACGAGTAGCATTTAAGTCACCAGTATTACTCCATTCCGACTTTAAACAATTACTCGATCTCGATCAGCAATACTACGCCAGCAATCAACTTGATATTAATTTTGATCCTCAACATACCGATCTTGAACAAGCGATTGTGAGTCTGTGTGATAAAGCTCAACAGCTAGTTGAGCAAGGCGCGGTACTGATTGTGTTATCCGATCGCGCAATTCGTCCAGACACGTTACCGATTCCAGCAGCAATGGCTGTCGGTGCAGTACAGCGTCGCTTGGTTGATAACAATTTGCGTTGTGATACCAATATTGTGGTAGAGACAGCCACAGCACGCGATCCACATCAATTTGCAGTGTTATTTGGCTTTGGTGCAACCGCGATTTACCCTTACCTTGCTTACGAATCACTAGCAAAAATGATTGATACTAAGGTAATTGATAAGTCATACCGCGACGTAATGACCAATTATCGTAATGGTATCGATAAAGGCCTATTTAAGATCATGTCAAAAATGGGCATATCAACTATCTCTTCTTATCGTTGTTCAATGTTATTTGAAGCAGTTGGCTTGGGCGATGACATTATTGAATTGTGTTTTAAAGGTGTCGCAAGTCGCATTGCAGGCGCCGACTTTAGTGATATTCAACAAGACTTACATAACCTTGCTCGTAAGGCATGGTTAAAACGCAAGCCAATTGATCACGGTGGTTTACTAAAATATGTTCATGGCGGTGAGTTCCATGCTTATAACCCCGATGTGGTTTCAACCTTACAAAAAGCAGTTAAATCTGGCAATTATCAAGATTATCTCGCCTTTGCGGATCAAGTAAACCATCGCCCAGTAGCAGCTATTCGTGATTTATTATCCTTGGTAGGTACCGACAGCCCAATTGCACTTGAGGAGGTTGAAGCGGCGACTGAGTTGTATAAACGTTTTGACTCAGCTGCAATGTCAATTGGTGCCCTGAGCCCAGAAGCCCACGAAGCATTAGCAATTGCGATGAACCGTTTAGGCGGTTGCTCTAACTCTGGTGAAGGTGGCGAAGATCCACGTCGTTTTGGTAATGAGCGTAATTCTCGCATTAAGCAAGTTGCTTCTGGCCGCTTTGGGGTTACGCCGCATTACTTGGTCAATGCCGATGTGATTCAAATTAAAGTCGCTCAAGGTGCAAAACCCGGTGAAGGTGGTCAGCTTCCAGGTCATAAAGTCACTACTGAAATTGCCAAGTTACGCTTTGCAGTACCTGGCGTGACATTAATTTCACCGCCACCACATCACGATATTTACTCGATTGAAGATCTGGCGCAACTGATCTTCGATCTCAAACAAGTCAATCCCAAAGCATTAGTGTCAGTCAAACTGGTGTCTGAACCTGGGGTTGGTACTATCGCGACCGGTGTTGCCAAAGCTTATGCCGATTTAATCACCATTTCAGGTTATGACGGCGGTACGGGTGCAAGCCCACTTACGTCAGTCAAATATGCCGGTAGTCCGTGGGAACTTGGATTAGCCGAGACTCAACAAGCATTGGTTACCAATGGTCTACGTCATAAGATCCGTCTGCAAGTTGATGGCGGCTTAAAAACGGGACTTGATGTAGTTAAGGCAACCATTTTAGGTGCTGAAAGCTTTGGTTTTGGTACCGCACCTATGGTCGCCCTTGGGTGTAAGTATCTGCGTATTTGTCACCTCAACAACTGTGCCACTGGGGTTGCGACTCAAGATGAAAAGCTGCGTCGTGATTTCTTTAAAGGATTACCAGAACAGGTAATGAACTACTTTATTGGTGTCGGTGAAGAAGTACGACAATTATTAGCTCAACTTGGGGTTAAGCAGTTAACCGATTTAATTGGTCGCACAGATCTATTACAACAACTTGATGGCTTTACCGCCAAACAGTCAAAGTTAGATTTAAGCCCATTACTGGTGGCACCAACACCGCAAGCAGGTAAAACCTTGTATTGCAGTGAAGCCAACACTCCCTTTGATGACGCGCAATTAAGCCAACAATTGTTAAAGCAGACGTTAAGTGCTGTTGAAAACCGCAGTGGTGGTGATTATCACTTCCCTATTTGCAATACTGACCGTTCAATTGGTGCCCGTTTATCGGGTGAAATAGCTAACCGTTACGGTAACCAAGGCATGGCATCAGCACCGATCACACTACACTTTATCGGTACTGCAGGACAATCATTTGGGGTTTGGAATGCTGGCGGACTTAATCTTAATCTCACCGGTGATGCTAACGACTACGTGGGTAAAGGTATGACTGGTGGTGTTATTTCAATTCGCCCACCACAAGGTTCTGCATTTAAATCTAGTGATGCAACAATCATCGGCAACACCTGTTTGTACGGTGCGACAGGCGGCAAACTGTTTGCAGCAGGTAAAGCGGGTGAGCGTTTTGCAGTACGTAACTCAGGCACAATTGCTGTCGTAGAAGGTGCAGGCGACAACGCTTGTGAGTATATGACTGGCGGTATCGTGGCTATTTTAGGTAAAACAGGCGTTAACTTTGGTGCCGGCATGACAGGTGGTTTTGCTTATATTCTTGATCAAGATGGTGATTTTGCTGGTCGTGTAAATCCAGAATTAATTGAAGCTATCTCTCTCGATAAATTAAAGATCCATCAGGAACACTTACGTGGTTTGATTGACCGCCACTGGCAAGAAACAGCGTCAGCACATGCAAATGATATTCTGACCCACTTTGAGCAATGGATTCCAAAGTTCTATCTTGCCAAACCAAAATCAGCAGATATCAACACTCTGCTAGGTCATCAAAGTCGTTCAGAATCTGAACTGCGTCTTCAGGCACAATAAAGGAAGGGATAACCAATGAGCCAGAATGTTTACCAATTTATTGATGTCGAGCGTATCGACCCACCTAAAAAAGCGATCCAAATTCGTAAAATCGAGTTTGTCGAAATTTATGAGCCGTTTACCGAGCAACAAGCAGCCGCACAGGCTGATCGTTGCCTCGATTGTGGTAACCCTTATTGTGAATGGAAATGTCCAGTACATAACTACATTCCACAATGGCTAAAACTTGCCAATGAAGGCCGTATTATTGAAGCGGTTGAGTTATCACACCAAACCAACACCCTGCCAGAAGTGTGTGGTCGTGTATGTCCACAAGATCGTTTATGTGAAGGAGCCTGTACTCTTAATGACGATTTTGGTGCTGTCACTATTGGTAATGTTGAAAAATACATTACCGATAAAGCATTTGAAATGGGCTGGAAGCCTGACATGTCCAATGTCGAATTAACCGATAAAAAAGTCGCCATCATTGGCGCTGGCCCTGCTGGACTTTCTTGTGCTGATGTTCTGGTTCGTAATGGTGTAAAACCGGTAGTGTTTGACCGCTACCCTGAAATTGGTGGTCTACTCACATTTGGTATTCCGTCATTTAAATTAGAAAAAGACATTATGGTCAATCGCCGCCGTGTCTTTACTGAAATGGGGGTTGAGTTCCACCTCAATACTGAAGTAGGTAAAGATATCAGTATTGAAACGCTACTGGCTGATTATGATGCGGTTTTCTTAGGGGTCGGCACCTACAAAAACATGCGCGCAGGGCTGGAAAATGAAAATGCCACCGGTGTCTATGATGCGCTGCCATTTTTAATTTCTAACACTTACCGAGTGATGGAGTTGGAGCAGCAGCAACCGTTTATCGATATGAAGAATAAACATGTGGTTGTACTTGGTGGTGGTGATACCGCCATGGACTGTGTCCGTACCTCAATTCGTCAAGGGGCAACAACTGTTACTTGTGCTTACCGCCGCGATGAAGCCAATATGCCAGGTTCAAAACGCGAAGTGAAAAATGCCCGTGAAGAAGGGGTTAACTTTGCTTTTAATCTACAACCATTAGCAATTGCGGTTGATGATAACGGTAATGTAATTGGCGTTGATGTAGTGAAGACCGCATTAGGCGCAGCAGATGCTGCGGGGCGTCGTCGTCCAGAACCTGTTGCAGGTAGTGAACATCGACTCGCAGCAGATGCGGTGATCATGGCGTTTGGTTTTCAGCCTCATGCAATGCCTTGGCTGGCACCTTATGATGTTGAACTCGATCAATGGGGGCGTATTAAAGCCACAGACACTGAGTTTGCATTTCAAACCACCAACCCTAAAATCTTTGCTGGCGGTGATGCGGTACGCGGTTCTGATCTCGTCGTTACAGCCATTGATGAAGGCCGCAAAGCCGCTGATGGTATCCTTGATTATTTAGACCTATAAAACACTTTAGTCATTACCAGCCACAATCAACACAGCAGTTGCAGTTTGCATCTGCTGTGTATTTACAACGATTAAAGCCGTTGACACGAGAGTTTTGGAATAATGATTATCGCTCATGCTACAATCTTGATCATATCAGCACTATTCGTGCCCTCATCAACAAGAGATACCATTCATGAAAATCGGCATTATTGGCGCGATGGAACAAGAAGTTGCCATCCTTAAAGATCAACTGACTGACTGCGAAACACATAACAAAGCAGGTTGTACGATCTATACCGGTAAACTAAACGGTGCAGACGTTGCTTTACTACAATCAGGGATTGGTAAAGTATCTGCAGCTGTAGGTACTGCGATTTTACTTGAAACCTTTCAACCTGATGTTGTGATTAACACCGGCTCTGCGGGCGGTTTTGAGTCAAGTCTAAACGTTGGTGATGTGGTTATTTCTACCGAAGTACGTTACCACGATGCTGACGTAACAGCGTTTGGTTACGAAATTGGTCAAATGGCGCAGCAACCAGCAGCATTCCTTTCTGATGAAAAATTAATGTCAGTAGCCGAGCAAGCACTTGCGGCATTACCACAACCACCACATGCGGTACGTGGCTTGATTTGTACTGGCGATGCATTTGTATGTTCAGCAGAAAAACAAAACTTTATCCGTACTCATTTTCCAACCGTGGTTGCAGTTGAAATGGAAGCAGCGGCGATTGCTCAAGCTTGTCACCAATTTAAAGTGCCATTTGTGGTTGTGCGCGCAATTTCTGATGTTGCCGATAAAGAATCACCAATGAGCTTTGATGAGTTCCTACCACTTGCAGCACAAAGCTCTTCTGTAATGGTTGCTAAAATGGTTGAATTGTTAAACTAATAATATCAATGAGATGATAACTACTGATGACAACTTCGGCATTTATCGCCTCATTGACAACCAATAGCTCCCTGCTAGCTTTGTGGGGAGCATTATTATTACATTGGTTATTACCGATTCCACACCAGCTCCACCCTTTACGTATTTGGCAGCGCTTAGCATTACTGATTGCCACTCGCGTCAACCATCCTCGTGAAAGTTATTCACAACGACTCTTAGTCGGTTATTTAGCATGGGCACTAATGTGGGTCACTGCCTTGGTCTTGTTAATTGCCATCAACCAATTAGTTTGGTATTCAACCCTTTTTCAATTGACACTATTATGGCTTGCGCTTGATTGGCATCATACCGCTGATCTTAGCCGTCAATTTAATCATGCCTATAATCGTCACGATAAAGATCACTGCCGCCAATTGCTCGCACCCCATATTAATCGTAATACAGATGTACTTTCACTGCTTGGTTTAGGTAAAGCGGGCGCTGAAACCATTATTTTAAGCTACGGTCGACATGTGGTTGGGGTGTTATTTTGGTATGCTATTGGTGGCGGCATTGGGGCTATTTTATATCGATTAGCCATCAGTCTTGCTCGCGCATGGTCACCAACACGAACTCAATATGCCGTGTTTGGATACCCCGCGATTCGCATTGTAGCAATCATTGATATCGTTCCATTACGGCTGTTGGCGTTATTGATCAGTGTCGGTCATAATAGCCGCGCTGTAATACAAGGCTTACGTCAGCAAGGTGAGCATTGGCATTTACCCGGTCCTGGTTGGCTTTTAGTTGCCATTGGACACAAACTGACGTTATCACTAGGAGGCCCTGCAATTTATAATAATATAAAAATGCAACGGCCACGTCTGGGGGGGAGAATCGCTCCTGCTGCGTTACATCTTTCACAAATCCAGCAACTTATCACACAACGACTGTATGCGTGGATTATCGTTGAAAGCTTATTATTATATTTTTTCGGTGGAGTTTTATAGTGCGGTTATTGGCTTTATTTATACTGGTGATCTGTGCCAGTTTTTCAAGTACCGCAGCCACTCTCGCGCAACAAACGCAACGTATTATCAGTTTATCTCCCCATACTACTGAAATGGCTTATGCGGCTGGTTTAGGTGATAAACTTATTGCAGCAAGTGCTTATAGTGATTACCCACCAGCGGCAAAAAAACTGGAGCGGGTTGCCAATTATCGTGGCCTTAAAATGGAGCGGATCTTAGCCTTAAAGCCCGATTTGATTTTAGCCTGGCAAGGTGGCAACCCCAGCCGTGAACTTGCTCGTTTACAACAATTGGGAATGAAGATCATTTACTCAAACCCAAAAACATTGGCAGATATACCGAAAACATTAGTACAACTAAGCCAATATGCAGCTTCGCCACAAATCGCACTTCAAGCGGCGGCGGCATTTAACCAACAATTACAGCAACTAAAAATAGCCAATCATAATAAATCTAAAGTGCGTTATTTTTATCAATTAGGCTCAACCCCATTAATGACGGTCACCGATAATGGCTGGCCAAGTCAAATCTTTAGTTTTTGTGGTGGCGAAAACATTTTTGCTAATAGTCGTGTCGCCTACCCTCAGGTTAATCAAGAGCAGGTCATCGTTGGTCAACCTCAAGTGATCTTTAGTCCGCAACCAATAACAACGACGCTGCAATTATGGGCGCCATGGCAACAGCAATTAGCAGCGATTAAGCAACATCATATTTATCAGTTAAACGCTAATTGGTTAAACCGACCCACACCACGAACATTACTGGCGATAAAACAAGTCTGCGCGTTACTCAATCAAGTACGAGACGATCACTAATCACACTATTGCGATAAACCCTGTGAATAACTTCACAAAGCATTTAATTGCTGTTGTGCGTTGCGAATTTATTCGTACAATCTCAGCCGCTTTACTCAACTTCATTTATTCTTGTAGGTACAGAGATGCTCATTTATTTTCTCGATATGTTTGGCACCGCAATTTTTGCCGCATCGGGTGTGCTCATGGCTGGGCGGTTACGTATGGATCCGTTTGGCGTCGTCGTACTTGCAAGTGTGACTGCCATTGGTGGTGGTACTATTCGAGATATGGCATTAGGGGCAACACCGGTATTTTGGATTCACGATACTAACTATTTATGGGTGATTTTTATTACCTGTATTATCACTATGCTTGCCACTCAACGTCCACGACGAATGCCATGGTATTTTCTGCCCGTTGCTGATGCGATTGGACTTGCAGTGTTCGTTGCTATAGGGGTCGAAAAATCATTACGTTATGGTGCATCACCATTAGTCGCCGTGATTATGGGCGTGATTACAGGTTGTGGTGGCGGCGTTATTCGTGATGTATTAGGTCGCGAAGTACCGATGATCTTTCGTACCGAAGTGTATGCAACAGCATGCATTATTGGTGGTATTATCCACACGCTCAGCTTAACACTCGGTGTATTACCTTCAATGGCAGCAATTATGGGGATTATCACCACCTTATCGATTCGTTTAGCCGCTATTCGTTGGAACCTTTCACTACCAACTTTTGCACTGCGTAATTAAATCAATAGCCTAACTAGTTGATAATAAAAAACCGCCATGCTTGCACTTTTCACGTGCAAGCATGGCGGTTTTTTTATTACAGTCAATTCAAGTGCTATTTTTCAATCACCACTCGACGGCGCTGAAAACGACGGTAAACCAGCCATATAATTGCAACAACGATCACCGCGACCACCACCCAGCATTGCGTCTGATACTTATGGTAAAACGCTAGCATAGGCGCAACTTCATCGCGTAAATAAGCTGGAGCAACACCAAAAACAAGTAGCCATATTGTCACGGCTAAAAAGTTACCGGTAAAAAACAATTTTGCAGGCATGGCTGCAATACCGCAGCCAATACACATAAATTGTTTAATCCCTTCAACAAAACGACTAATGATCAACCCTAACATGCCATAACGATCAATAAAGCCATGCAGCTTGGTTAATGTTTTAGGTTTGATCCATTGTTTACGGGTAAGCACATGCCCAAATTGACGTCCAATAAAGTAGCCAATGCTATTGCCAATAAAGCTTGCGCTCCAGCCGACCATAAGCACCGCTGGTAATGACATTTTACCCGATGCTGCTAATAAGCTCGCAACCACTAATAATGACTGTCCTGGCGCGGGAATCCCCATGCCTTCAACTGCAATTGCGAGTGCTAAAATATAATAGCCATATTGCTGCAGCAATGGCGTGAGTTCAGTAATAATATGTTGAATCGATTCCATGGCCAGTCTATGTCAGAAAAATGAACATTAATTTGTGATGATAGACTGAATTTAGCAGAGACCCTAACGATCAAAGCTAAAAATTAAGCTTACCAAAATGAACTTATTAAAAAAAGCTGGCTCTCAGTAGATAAGAATTGTGATTTTAAGACGATAACATTACATAAATTCTGTTGTAAAAATGACCTTTTTTGCTTGCTTCGACAAATTTATAAAAAACAATCTTGAATATTTGGGCTTCAATAGCCGCTTATATTAAAACCCGTTACACTTAATATTATTTATTTTTTTTTAATACTGTTATGAATGGAAGCTTCTTACCCCGTATGCCAAGAATAAATAAAATACTGATCGGAGTAATCGCTAGTGCGGTTATTGCCTTGATTATGGCACCTGATATTTATGCAGAGCCGCCGACAACAATCGAGCCTACATATCAATTAGGCCAACATTATCCGTTGGTTTTACCCCCAACATCCGCAGCGGCAGTCACAACAAAGCTAGCACCCTACTCAGCATTAGCTTGGAAAACCCACACCATCAAAAATGGTGAAAGCTTAGCTGTCGCATTTGATAATGTCGGCTTAGACAGTGTGTTATTACATCAAGTGGTTTCAACCAGCCATAAAACTAAAAAACTGGTCTCGTTACGTCCAGGGGATAATCTCAATTTTGGTTTTGATGATGCTGGCAAACTTATTGAATTACACCAACCATTAAACAACATTGAAACCTTAGTGGTAAAACGCACGTCTGATGGGAATCATTTTACGGCCTCAATTGATAAGCAACAAATCGAAACCCAAACCAACTATGCTCAAGCAACGATTGATTCTAGTTTTTGGAATGCTGCTGATAAAGCAGGCTTAACCGCGAATCAAATCATGGAAATAGCGGCACTGTTTGGCTGGGATATTGATTTTGCGCTTGATATTCGAGCTGGCGATAAATTTGAAGTGCTGTTTGAGCAACATTACCTCAACGGTGCAGCGATTGATCATGGTCATATACTGGCTGCGACATTCACTAATATGGGGCAAACATTTACAGCTATACGTCATCAAGACGGCAAATATTACGACAAAGATGGCCAAGCGATGCGTAAAGCATTTTTACGATCACCAATTAACTTTCGCTATGTGAGTTCAAATTTTAACCCACGCCGTCTGCACCCAGTGACTAGACAAGTCAAAGCTCACCGTGGTACTGATTATGTTGCTCCTGTTGGTACCCCAATTTGGGCGGCAGGTGATGGAGTGGTGATGCAATCGGGTTATAACAAATTTAACGGTAACTACGTATTCATTCGTCATAATAGTAACTATGTCACTAAATATCTTCATATGACCAAACGCATGGTAAAAAACGGTCAACGAGTAAAGCAAGGACAAACCATCGGTACTCTCGGTGGTACAGGCCGCGTAACGGGTCCGCATTTACATTATGAATTCTTAGTTAATGGCAAACATCAAAACCCACGCACGGTCGATTTACCCCAAGCTCATTCGTTATCAGGATCAACGCAAACAGTATTTAAACGCCAAGCGCAACAACAACTTGGACAAGTAGCAAATTACAGTACCTTGCTTGCTCAAAATGCGATTTTATTACCTCAGCATTAATTTTTCCTAATGTGACAACCAAAAAAAGCCGTCAATTTGACGGCTTTTTTAATGGTAGTGATAAATCATCGCGTTAAACGCTAAATGATGCTCCACAACCACAAGTTGTTGTTGCATTTGGGTTATTAACAAAGAAGCGTGAGCCTTCTAAGCCTTCAGTATAATCAACAACACCGCCGATTAAATACTGCAAACTCATGGGATCAACCACTAACGTTACACCACTATTTTCAATGGTCATATCACCATCATTGACTTTCTCGTCAAAGGTAAAGCCATATTGAAACCCACTACAACCACCACCAGTAATATATACTCGTAGTTTTAATTCTGGGTTCTCTTCTTCAGCGATAAGCGTTTTTACTTTATTCGCAGCCACATCAGAAAAAGTCAGCGGCAAATTAACATCGCTCATTACAAAACCTCTCAAACACTTCCATTAATTAAAGCTGATTATCTAATACCTGACTATTGTGTTCAAGTATTAGCCGTCTCAACTGGTGTATCATGTGGTGAATCGTGGCCTAATTTTTCTTTTTTAATGGTACGGTGAAGCAATTGGGAGTAAATCGGTTGACCACCAAGCATTTGAGCCATCATGGTTGCACCCAATGTTGTTACCACTAATGGCAAAATAAGGTGGTAGTTATTAGTCATCTCGATAACTAATAAAATACCCGTAATAGGAGCGCGCACGGTAGCCGCAAATAATGCTCCCATACCAGCAATAGCAAATAAGCCCGGTGCAATCCCTAAATGAGGATACATTTCAAGAGCCACGGTACCAAAAAACGTACCAAATAGCGTGCCTAATGCCAACATTGGCGCAAAGATACCACCAGGAGCACCTGAGCCAAAACATAATAATGTTGTCACAATCCGCGCAAAAAACAACAGCAACAGCATATTTAAGCTGTAATCACCGTTGGTCGCAGGTGGAATAAGAAACACACCACCGCCAGTAAGCTCTGGAAAATAAAGTAATAATAGACCAAAACAGCCACCCAACAATCCACCAGTAATTAAATAACGGGTGCGATTATTATGGTGAATGTTAACAAACCAATCTAAGGTAAAAATAATTAAGCGGTTAAAAACAACCCCAAAACCACCAAATAGTACCCCTAAGAGCAAGAATAACCACAACGATGTTAGTGCTGGAGCATCATATTGCGGCATGGTAATAACCGCACTTTGGCCGGAGATAAACCGAAACACAATCGTCGACATCATTGCCGAAATCATGACACATTTAACCGAAATTAAACTGTAACGAAATTGTGGCCGCATCTCTTCGATAACAAACATAATACCCGCCATCGGGGCATTAAATGCCGCAGCTAAACCACCAGCAGCACCCGCCGCAAGTAATGAATGGCGACCTTCTTTATCTTTTAAACGGAAAATATCGGAAATCATACGTCCAATATTACCGCCCATCTGTACTGTCGGACCTTCACGGCCTAAAACCATGCCAGAGCCCAACGCGCCTAAACCACCAAAGAATTTCACCGGAATAACCCGCCACCAGCGAACAGGGCGCATTTCATCCATCGCACCTTCAATCTCAGGAATACCAGACCCCCCTGCCTCAGGGGCAAAGCGACACACTAAAAAATAACCAATAAACGCTAAAATACCACTAACAAGAAAGGCGGCTAACCATAATGGCAGCACGCTAGTGATTTCATCGCGTAGCCAAACAGTACGTTGCTCACTAACCCATCGCACACCAATTTCAAATAGCGTACCGACCAAACCGGCAAGAGTACCGACGAGAGCAGAAAGAAACAGAACAGAAACAGGTGTTTTATCTTGGGTCAAAAAACGCCTTACTAACCCACTGGGTTGAAGGTGGAAAGGCATATGAAGACCGCGCGATTTTTCAGTCATTAGAGAGCCGTATTATATAAAGATAACGCCATTACAGCGCAGAAGATAAGGATGGATGAGTATTATAGCCTAATCCAATGTGGTCATGATTTACACTGCTAATGTTGAAAAATAGCTTTGCAACTGTGACTTGTTCCGCAAATTGTAGTCATATCACTTTAGATTCAGCTTCATTTTAAACCGTAAAATGACTCTCTCTTCAGCGTCACTTTAGGTACAATAAGACAATTTCACTCCCCACACTTCTCTCGCCTATGCTTGATTAGGACAAAGAATTCTGTGGATTGGATCAACGCCTTACTTTTTTATAGGATGTCATATGAGCAAAACAAGCAAGTCAGCTGATTTATTTGCTAAAGCACAACAAAAAATCCCAGGTGGTGTCAATTCACCTGTTCGTGCCTTTGCCGGCGTTGGTGGTACACCATTATTTATTGAACGTGCCGATGGTGCTTATATCTTTGATGCTGATGGCAATGCCTATATCGATTACGTCGGCTCATGGGGCCCAATGATTTTGGGACATAATCATGCCGCTATTCGTGATGCTGTTATTGACGCAGCTCAGCAAGGTTTAAGTTTTGGTGCACCAACAGCGATGGAAATTACCATGGCTGAATTAGTATCAACACTAGTACCATCAATGGAAATGGTTCGCATGGTAAGTTCAGGTACTGAAGCAACCATGAGTGCTATTCGTCTTGCTCGTGGTTTCACTGGGCGTGACAAAATTCTTAAATTTGAAGGTTGTTACCATGGCCACGCTGATTGCCTATTAGTAAAAGCGGGCTCTGGTGCATTAACACTAGGTCAGCCAAGCTCTCCAGGTGTTCCCGCTGATTTTGCCAAGCATACTTTGACTGCGACCTACAATGATTTGAATTCTGTTCGCGAAGCATTCATGGCTCAACCGGATCAAATCGCATGTATTATCGTTGAACCAGTTGCGGGTAACATGAACTGTATTCCACCAGTACCGGGCTTCCTTGAAGGCTTACGTGACATTTGTGATGAATTTGGTGCGTTATTAATTCTAGATGAAGTAATGACAGGCTTCCGTGTTTCACAAGGCGGCGCTCAAGGTTATTACAATATCAAACCTGACATCACAACCTTAGGTAAAATTATTGGTGGTGGCATGCCTGTTGGTGCCTTTGGTGGTCGCCGTGATGTAATGGAATTTGTTGCGCCTACTGGCCCGGTTTATCAAGCAGGTACACTATCAGGTAACCCTGTTGCTATGGCAGCTGGACATGCTTGTTTAACAGTATTAACTGAAGAAGGTAATGAAAAACGCCTCGCAAATACCACTAAGCGTTTAGCTGATGGCTTTAAAGCATTAGCTGAAAAACATGGTATTCCATTAGCCGTCAACCAAGTTGGCGCAATGTTTGGCTTCTTCTTTATTGATCAAGATAGTGTGACTTGCTATGAAGATGTGACCAAGTGTGACGTTGAGCGCTTCAAGCGTTTCTTTAATTTAATGTTAGATAAAGGTGTTTATCTTGCACCTTCGGCTTATGAGGCTTGCTTTACCTCACTTGCACATAACGATAAAGAAATTAACGCTACTCTAGAAGCCGCTGATTTTGCCTTTGCAACCCTTGCTGCTGAAGCGAAATAGCACCATTTAAAATAAATAAGACAATGTAGTTAAAAACATTATTTTATTAATGCTATGATGCAAAAAGGTCACTGATTGTGGCCTTTTTTTATGATAGCTATTTATTATTAGGTTAATCATAAAACCAATAAATAATGCACTCTATATCGTGAAAGTTTACTGCCAAAAATAGACCGCAAGTCCAGCAACCAGTACTAATACAATTAGCACTAACGGCAGCTTAGGTTTTTTTTTGTCATCACAACCACAATTACAACATCCCATAAGTTATCTCCTCGATAAGGGCTATAATCATCAAACCAACTATGGTGATTATAATGATAATCTTTATCAATTAAAGTGAGAGTGACTGTTAGCGGTCGATTTTAAAAGGATAAATACCGTGTCTAAACCCTTTAAGGTAGAACCACGTCACTGGATGCTGATTGCGGCACTCATTGTCGCAGCTTATGCCAGTTATAAATTAATCGAACCTTATCTTGGCCCGATTGTACTAGCATTTATCATTTCGCTGTTATTTGCACCATTGCATAAACGGCTATTAGCTAAAATGCCAACACGTGAAAATACCGCTGCAATGCTGTCATGTCTGATTATGACCGTTATTATTGTTATTCCTCTTTTAGTGGTATTTTCGTCAATTGTGCATCAAGGTACAATGGTATCTAAAGAAAGTTATGAGTGGTTAACCAGCGGCGGTCCCAAAGCACTCTTTGCCCATCCAGATGCTCAAAGGGCGCTGGCATTTATTGATAAGTACTCACCATTCCATGATTTTGACCCACAAGTCATTATTCAAAAAATAGCGACAACAGCATCACAAGTAGGCTCTCAAGCATTCAATATCAGCGCAAAAATATTAGGTGATGCAACCAGTATCCTAGTTAATTTTATGATGATGCTATTTGTCTTATTCTTCTTATTACGTGATAACGATAAAATGATCTCGGCCATTCGTCATGTGATCCCACTATCACGCAGCCAAGAAGATGAAATAATGAACGAGGTAGAACAAGTCGCAAAGTCAGCGGTCCTCGGTTCATTTTTAACGGCCGTTGCCCAAGGCGTTGCTGGCGGATTTGCAATGTGGCTCTGTGGTTTCCCAGGTCTATTCTGGGGCTCAATGATGGCTTTTGCCTCATTAATTCCTGTCGTCGGTACCGCCTTAATTTGGCTACCAGCCTCACTGTATTTACTGCTAATTGGTGATTGGCAATGGGCGCTGTTCCTTGCTTGTTGGGGAGTGATTGTTGTCGGCTCTATCGATAACATCGTCCGCCCATTACTGATGCAAGGCAGTTCAAGTATGAACACTCTGTTGATCTTCTTTTCAATCATCGGTGGTATTCAACTATTTGGCTTAATTGGTATGATCTATGGCCCTATCATTTTTGGGGTTACTTTAGTGTTGTTTAAAATGTATGAGGTTGAATTCCAATCCTTCCTTGAACAACAAGATAATAACTAACCCTCAGTAATCACAGCCTAATATGCCGTTATTATTAGCAATAATAATAACGGCCAATAAGGATTATTACTGTTCTACTGCCAGTGACTTTCTATCTGTCACTATTTATGGAACAATCCGCGTTCCTGAACCATGATATCTATTTTGAGGCCAGTTACATGTCTTATTCCCCTGCGAGCCAAGTGGTTGCTCGTCAATCTGCGTTTTTTGAAAATCGTAAAGTCCTTATTGCTGGTGAACTAAACGATACTTTTGCCTCAGAATTACTTCCAATAGCACAATCGGTAACCGTATTTACCACCAATTACGGTTACGTCGGTGATATTGAACACCACCAAGCAATTGACTGTCATTTTGGCGCTGAACTTAATGCAGAATTAGATATTGATATGATTTTGCTTTTTTGGCCTAAAGCAAAAGCAGAAGCAGACTATTTATTATCGATGCTACTGAGCAAATTTGCCGCCGGCGTCGAAGTCTGTATTGTGGGTGAAAACCGCAGTGGTGTTCGCAGTGCGGAAAAAATGTTTGCTCAATACGGCCCATTAACCAAATATGATTCAGCCCGTCGTTGTAGTTTTTACTGGGGACGTTGCGATACACCTGCTGCTGCATTTGATATCAATAAATGGTTCCGTAGTTACCCTATCAGTATTGCAGGCGTCAATCTTACAGTGCGTTCACTGCCTGGCGTATTTAGCCATGGTGAGTTTGATAAAGGCTCAGAACTACTGCTAAATAACTTACCACCACTCAATGGTCGCGTACTTGATTTTGGTTGTGGTGCCGGTGTTATTGGTGCGGTAATGAAAGCCAAATACCCACAGATCGAACTTGATGTATGTGATATCAGCGCACTTGCGATTGAATCAGCCAAAGAAACCTTTAAAGTTAATCAGCTCAAAGCTAACTTTATCGCTACTGACGTCTATAAAAACATTAATGGTCCTTACCAATATTTAATCAGTAACCCACCTTTTCATGCTGGTCTAAAAACATTTTATACCGCGACTGAAACGTTTATTAATCAAGCGCCTAATTATTTAAATCAAGGTGGTGAATTAGTGATTGTGGCTAACTGCTTTCTGCAATATCCACCTTTAATTGAAGCCTGTCTTGGCCAGTGCGACATTAGTTCTCACACTAACAAATTCAATGTTTATAGCGCAAAAAAATAATAAACAATAACTTATAAGCAATATTTGAATTTTATAAAGGGCAGTCAATACTGCCCTTTTTGATGACGTTAAATTTGTTAATTATGTGCCTTTTGACACGATTCTATTTCTAGTAACTTGATTCATAATAAAAATATAGTATAAACGCTATAATTCATCACATTGAGTTAATACGATAAAGGACCATCGTTAAAATCTTAATGGTTATTTTAACGTGGCATTTATTGCCGTTAAAACCGTAAATACATCTCTTTTATTCAGGCACCGGAATGCAGAATACTCAACGCTTCAAACGTCTTCAGCACACACTCATGCTGGCTTTTTTAGTTCTCAGTATCACTCCATTGATATTGTCAGCACTCTATTTTCTAAATTCACACACTAAAGATTTAGCCGAACAAAGCATTAATCATCTTGCTTCATTACGTGACAATAAACAAAAGCAACTTCAAAGCTTCTTTGCCGCCAAAGAGTCTGAAGTTAAGAGTTTTGCCCGCTCAGAACTATCCAATAATAGTGGTGGTCGTTTTTATGGCTTAGTAGGCGCATTCCACCAGCTGGGCAATATTGATTCCCAACTCGACGCACAAGGTCGAGCTAATTATTTTAATTTAACCTTAACCACTAAAAGCGATCAAACAGCTGACAGTGGTTATATTGGCCATGAACGCTATCGGTTAATGTTTAAACGTTATAACGCTGTTTATAATGAATATCTTAAACGATCTGATTTCAAAGATATTATGTTGGTCGATATTTCAGGTGATGTAGTTTATTCAGTAAAAAACCACCAGCTTTTTGGCATCAATTTATTAGCCCAAAACAACGCCCACCTCGCATTACAGCAAACATTTAAAGCTATCAAAGCGAAAACAGAACAAACACAACATAGCCCAGAACAAGTACCGGTAGTGTTTACTGACTTCAGTAGCAATAGCCATAATAACGATACTACAGCTTGGTTTGCAGCTCCGATTATTCAGCAAGGTTATCTACACAGCTATGTGTTTATGGAGCTAAGTAATAAAAAAGTCACTGAACTGATTCAAGATAATACCAAGCATATTCAAACACTATTAGTGGGTAGTGATCACCAACTTCGATTTGAGTCTAATGCAAAATTACCGTCTCAACTTCAAAGCCAAAGTATTGATCAAGCCTTAGCTGGACAATCTGGTATTGGTAGTTTTATCAACTACGATAATATTCCAGTATTAGGTGCTTTTTCACCGCTAAATATTCTCGGTAATCACTGGGCATTGGTGGTTGAATTGCCAGAAAAAGAAGCCTTTGCACGTATCTTTGAACTTGAGAAAATCTTTGTCGCAGCAATGGTAACCGCAATCATTTTGGTGATCATTACCTCACATTGGCTGTCCAACTCCATCACAGCACCATTGTTACGCTTAACCTGGGCGGCTGAAAAAGCATCGGGCGGTGATTTAGAACAAAAAATTGATGGCACTGAACGCCAAGATGAAATTGGACGCTTAGCGATCAGTTTTGCGCGTATGCAACGTTCTATTCGTGAAAAAATCGGCCTGATCCGTCAACAAAATAAAGAGTTAGAGCATAATCTCACTATTATTCGCCAACAAAATAATGAGCTTCAAACCGCGGATAAGATGAAAGATGAGTTTTTAGCCACAACATCACATGAATTACGTACGCCACTGCATGGTATGGTTGGTATTGCTGAGTCTTTATTAGCAGGAGCTAATGGCACCTTACATGAGCCGCAACGACGTCAATTAGAAATGATCATTAACAGTGGTCAGCGCTTAACAACCTTGGTCGATGATTTGCTTGATTACCATAAAATGCGCTATGGCGATCTAGACATCAATCATCAAGCGGTTGATATGTCAGTTGCGATTCGATTGGTGCTAGAGTTATCAAGCCATTTATTGGGCAATAAACCAATACGCATTATTAATCAAATTCCTGCGGATTTGCCTTTAGTTGATGCCGATGAACAACGACTAGAGCAGGTGTTATATAACCTGGTCGGCAATGCGATCAAATATACCTCAGAAGGTAAAATTATTTTATCGGCAACAGTATTGGAGCATCAATTACGCATTCAAGTAGTTGATACAGGACAAGGTATTCCGAGTGAACAACTAGAACATATTTTTGAACCGTTAATTCAAGCTAATACCGGATCAGCGAATTATCGTCAAGGGGCGGGACTTGGACTCTCTATTAGCCGTCAGTTAATCGAGTTAATGGGTGGGCGTTTGTACGTCAGTAGCCAAACAATGGTCGGAACCACCTTTAGTTTCACGCTTAACTTAGCCAATGCTAATCAAATTGCAGCAATGGCGGCAAACCCTAATAATAATCATTTTAAAGCGCCCTTATTAAATGCCGCCAATTATGACCCGTCTGATTTACCTGAAAATCCAGATGGTGAACGGCTATTAGTGGTTGATGACGAGCCAGTTAACTTACAAATATTGACTAACTTCTTACGCCTTGCTGGTTATCGCGTCCAAACAGCAGAAAGTGGATCTCAAGCACTGGCTTTGATTGCTGAACAACAACCTGATCTGGTTTTGCTTGATATTATGATGCCTGAAATGAGTGGTTATGAAGTGTGTACGACACTGCGCAAAGATTACTCACTATTAGCTTTGCCTATTATTATGTTATCGGCGCTTGGACAAGTACAAGATCGCTTAAAAGGCTTTGAGTGTGGTGCCAATGACTATTTAACCAAACCGTTTAATAAAGAAGAACTTATTGCTCGTATTCGCGCTTACCTTCAAGCTGGTAAAACAGAGATTGAACGCCAGAAAAATCATGCATTAGAGCAAGAAATCCATCGACGTGAACAAGTTGAAATAGGCTTGATTGAAACTCAAAGTCGCTTGCTTGGATTATTAGACTCAACCAGCGAAGCAATTATATGCGTTCAAAATGAAGGTCGAATTAGATATGCCAACGGTGCTGCTGGCAAACTATTTAAACGAGCACCAGAGCTACTTGAGCGTTATACCATTGACGACATACTGGTAACACCACTACCGATTACGGCTACTGATAACCACCACTTCAATGGCCAGTTGAATTATTATATTGGTGATCAGCAGCAACAATTAATGACCGCTGTTATTAATTTACCCGTTGAATCTGGACTCAAACAAATGTTTGTCTTTGATAGTCAAGGGCCCTCAGCTGATCATCGTATTAATCTGCTTGAAAATGCGATTGATGTACTGTCTGAATTTGCCTTTAATGGTGACAAAAACAATCTTCAGCAGTTACGCGAACTCGGTGGTGAGTTTACTCGCTTGGCTGATAAGCTAGGTGATGGTGAACACAATAAAACCGAAATAATTCGCCAGCTATTAGTCGATTCAATGAAAGCAACACTGCTATTTTGGGAAGCAGAATCTCATAAAAGTAAGTTTGAATTAGCTGAAGAAAGTGGTTTATGGCGCGTTTATTTAGATCGAAGTACGCTCCAAACGCGAACATTAGATAAATATCTCCAGCTTGAAACACTGCCTAAAACGCCGCGCTGGCGCACTGTTATAAACACTATTGATTATGTGTTGGAGCGCTGTCCACAGTCAAATACAGCTCGTCAAGAACTGGTGGTGATGCGTGACAAATTACACCACATTATTAGCCATGGTTAATCAGGCATATTAAATAGTGATACAAAAAAAGGTCCTTATAGGGCCTTTTTTTATGGACAGAGGTTATCTTACTCGCCATGACCATCGCTGTAATCAATAGCTACAGCCGTCGATAATGGTCTCTCGTCGACTCGCTAATACGCCACGACAATCACTCTCAAACACTTTTTTAATGCTCGAAATAATCACCTTTAAATCCGTATCGCTGATCGAGATCACACTATCATTATGGTCAAAATTAAACCACATATATCAAAAAATAGCATTCGAACTGCGTCAAAATAATTTCTTTTAGTTTATGAGAACCGAATCACAACAAACTGACACGGTAAATTTTCCGTATAAAAATAACCACAAAAATTGGCATGCGTTACATCACACACGTAAAAAACGCAAAATAAACACTTATTAAACAACAACTAAAGAGAAGTTCGCACTAACGTAACCAATGTAACAGCGCAACCTGTTTGTGACGTTAACCACGCTATTTACTGAATACTCAATCAAGTAAAACAATGAAATTAACGTTTTTAACGACAACCTTAGTCATTTTGACGTTTTTAACGGGCGACCACATTGACGATTGAGCCAATCCAGCCAATATTGAAGCCACTGAGAACCTACAAGGCCATTCAACGGTTCAGCGTTACTCAGTTCCAATGAAGTAGGTTTGAGGCGCTCCAATGACGGAGCCAACTTTTATTTCCATTAGTGAAACAGAGCTAAGAGTAAGGAACAGCTATGCTTGCCAATATTAACAAAACTAAGTTAGCACTTGCAGTTGTTGCTGCAGCAACCGCTTTTACAGCACCAGTTGCAACAGCATCAGAAAAAAGCCAGCTAACAATCGTACCCGATTTTTACCCTACAATGGTACGTAACTTTAACCCGTTTTTAGCAACAAACCTTCGTACTACAACTGAATTCGTTTATGAGCCATTGGTTATCTTTAACCAAATGCACGGTAATGAGCCAGTTATGCGTTTGGCAAAAGACTACTACATGTCTGACGACCTAATGAACGTTACGTTTGAAATTCGTGATGGCGTGAAATGGTCTGACGGTAAACCTTTTACAGCTGCAGATGTTGTTTACTCTTTTGAGCTAGTAAAAGACAAGCCAGAACTTGACCAAATCGGTATCAACAAGTGGGTTAAATCAGTTAAGCAAGACGGTAACAAGGTTATCTTTGCATTAACTGCTGCTAACTCAAACGTACCATTTGAAATCTCTAAAGTGCCTGTTATTCCTAAGCACATTTGGAGCAAAGTGAAGAACCCTACAACCTTCACTAACGAAAACCCAGTAGGTACTGGTCCATTTACAGAGATCGAGACATTTACTCCGCAACTTTACGTTCAATGTCGTAACCCTAATTACTGGGATAACGCCAACCTAGAAGTTGATTGTTTACGTGTTCCTCAAATCGCTAACAATGACCAACTACTAACTAAGATCATCAACTCTGAGTTAGATTGGACATCATCGTTCATTCCTGACATCGACAGTACTTATGCTGCAGCAAATCCTAATCACAAATACTGGTACCCTGCTGCTGGTACAATGGCATTCATGCTGAACTATAAGTCGCCAAAAGCAGGTAACAACGAAGCAATCAACAATGTTGACTTCCGTCGTGCATTCTCTATGGCAATTGACCGTCAAACTATCATCGACATCGCGTTCTACGGTGCGGGTACTCCGAACGATTACGCATCTGGCCTAGGTGATAGCTTCAAGTCATGGTCTGACGAAGCAGTTCATAACAAATACAAAACTTACAACACTTACAACATCAAAGGCGCTAAAGACCTTCTTGCTAAAGCAGGCTTTAAAGACCTAGATGGTGACGGATTTGTTGAATCTCCAAAAGGTGAGAAGATCGAGCTTGAAGTTCAATCTCCTAACGGTTGGACTGACTTCAACAACACAGTACAGCTAGGTGTTGAGCAGCTTCAAGAAGCAGGTATCAATGCGAAAGCACGTACTCCTGACTTTGCTGTTTACAACCAAGCAATGCTAGAAGGCACTTACGATGTAGCGTTTACTAACTACTTCCACGGTGCAGATCCACACCTATACTGGGACAGTGCGTACAACTCACGTCTACAGCAAGGTGATGGTATGCCACGTTTCGCTATGCACTACTTTAAAAATGCACAGCTAGATTCGTTGCTAGACAGCTTCTACAAGACTGCTGATAAAGGTGAGCAAATGAAGATTGCTCATAGCATTCAGAAAATCATTGCTGAGAACCAAATTACTATTCCAGTAATTTCTGGTGCTAACAACTTCCAATACAATGAAGGTCGCTTCACTGGTTGGTGGAACGAGAAGAACCCTAAAGGCCGTCCAATGGTATGGGCTGGTGTTCAAGAGCGTCTACTTCAAGTACTGGATCTAAAACCAAAAGCGTAATTTCTGCTTAAATTTGCGGTGCACGCCTTGTGCACCGCCTCTTCCCTCTAATCCTTTTTGCAATCAAAGGTATGACGCTTGCGTCAGGGGGTTTTACGTCCTGAATTCAGCTCAGGAAGGCAAGCTGGATGTGTAAGGTGTGAGTTATGGGATTCTTTTTACGTCGTTTATCGTTTTATTTTATCGCGCTAATTTTCGCGGCAACGCTAAACTTTATTCTTCCGCGTGCAATGCCTGGTGACCCAGTTACCATGATGTTCGCAAACGCAACTGCCCAGGTAACCCCTGAGCGTATTGAAGCTATGAAAAAGCTACTTGGCTTTGTTGATGGTCCACTTTACGAGCAATACTTTTCGTATTTAGCCAACGTATTTACGTGGAACCTCGGTACTTCAATTAAATTTTACCCATTATCGGTGAATGATTTATTAGCAGGCGCAATTGGCTGGTCACTATTCCTAGCAGGTTCTGCTGTAATTCTTTCATTCTGTGTCGGTTCAGTATTTGGTATTTTCGCAGCATGGAAACGTGGCAGTAGCTACGACACTTTCATCTCTCCGGGAATGTTAGTTATTCAAGCGGTTCCACCGGTTGTAATCGCGATGCTAGTAATGTTTACCTTTGCTATCGGCTTAAAGTGGTTCCCAACAGGTAATGCCTACACTGCCGGTGTTGTCCCTGATTGGAGCAGCTTAGCATTCTATAAAGATGTGCTTTACCACGCCGCCCTACCTCTCTTCTGTGCCACTATTATTCAGATTGGCGGCTTTCTAATTGGTATGCGTAACAACATGATTAACCTGCTAAATGAAGACTACATCACCATGGCAAAAGGAAAAGGCCTAAGTGAAAATCGAGTAGTGTTCAACTATGCAGCACGTAATGCGATGCTACCAAGTGTAACTGCATTATCAATGGCGCTCGGTATGGCTATCGGTGGTCAGCTTATTATCGAAATGATTTTCAACTACCCAGGTCTGGGAACGGTAATGCTAAACGCAATCCATGCGCGTGATTACCAAGTACTACAAGGTCAGTTATTAATTATGACTATGTTTATGTTGTTCTTTAACTTTATGGCCGACATCCTAATCGTTGCGCTAGACCCTCGTCTACGTAAAGGAGGCAAGTAATTATGAAAGCCTTATTTAAATTGCTATCTAGCAACCCTAAAGCAATGTTTGGTCTCAGCATTATTGTTGTCTTTATTCTGGCGGCTGTATTTGCACCATTAATTACCCAATACTCACCGGATAAAAGAACCGGCAATCCACATGAATATCCAGCTTTTGTTGTAAAAGCTGCACAAGATAATCCCGATGGTTGGATTGCGAAAAACCTAGCGACTAACAAGCGTACGTTATTAATGTCAAAAGATGCTGATCACGTTTTAGGTACATCGCGTATGGGACGTGATATCTGGTCACAACTTGTTTATGGCGCACGTACTTCATTAGCGGTTGGTTTTGGTGCTGGTCTATTGGTGTGTTTCTTAGCAACCATCATTGGTATCTCAGCGGGTTACTTCGGCGGTAAAGTCGATGAAATTCTCACCGCATGTATGAACATCATGCTGGTAATGCCACAACTCCCAATATTGTTTGTTATCGCAGCCTTTGTAGGTCAAGCAGGCCCTCTCACAATAGCCATCGTTATTGCGGTTACCTCCTGGGCATGGGGCGCACGTGTAGTACGCGCACAAACATTATCAATTAGAGAAAAAGAGTTTGTAAAAGCGGCTGAAGTATTAGGTGAATCATCTCCTCGTATTATTTTCGTTGAGATTCTTCCTAACCTTATCTCTATCGTAGGTGCGAGCTTCATTGGTTCAGTAATGTATGCGATTAACGTTGAAGCGACATTATCTTTCTTAGGTCTAGGCGATCCAAACGGCATTAGCTGGGGTGTGATGCTTTACAACGTACAAACCTCATCTTCAATGTTAATTGGCGCATGGTGGGAAGTACTAGCTCCATGTTTTGCATTGATATTTATCGCTATTGGCCTTGCTATGCTTAACTTCGCTGTCGATGAGATTGCTAACCCGCAGTTACGTTCTCATAAAGGTATGCGTCGTTGGAAAAACCTTGCAAAAGAAAACGCTAAACAAGCACAACCGGTTGAAGCGATGCCTCAACCAGCACTAGAAGGCGGGACTAAATAATGACTGATCCACAAATCTCAATTCGTAATTTATGTGTTGATTATATTACTGATTCTGGCGATGTCCGTGCCGTTAATAATGTCAGCTTTGACATTGGTAAAGGTGAAGTTTTTGGTCTAGCTGGTGAGTCTGGTTGCGGAAAATCAACCGTTGCTTTCTCACTAATGCGTCTGCACAAGCCGCCTGCATTCATTACCGGTGGTGAAGTGTTCTTTGATGGTCACGGTGACATTTTAAAGAAAACCGATATGGCGATGTCTGCTTTCCGTTGGAGTGAAATGTCAATGGTATTCCAAAGTGCGATGAACGCTTTGAATCCAGTGTTAACCATGGAAGAGCAATTTTGTGATGTGATCATGCGCCACACTAATATGAGCCGTAAGCAAGCGATTCGTCGTGCTGAAGGTTTATTAGAAATTGTTGATATTCACCCAAGCCGTTTACGTGATTATCCACACCAGTTCTCTGGTGGTATGCGTCAACGTTTAGTTATCGCGATTGCGTTAGCGCTAAATCCAAAGATGATCATCATGGATGAACCAACAACAGCACTTGATGTAGTGGTTCAACGTGAAATTCTACAAAAAATTTATGCACTAAAAGAAGAGTTTGGCTTCTCAATTTTATTTATCACTCACGATTTATCACTGATGGTCGAGTTCTCAGATCGTATCGGCATCATGTATTCAGGTGAGCTAATTGAAGTTGCACCATCAAAGCAAATTCTTGAAACACCGTACCACCCATATACAGAAGGATTGGGAAGTTCATTCCCACCGCTAACAGGCCCTAAAACACGCTTAACAGGTATTCCAGGTAACCCTTTGAACTTACTTGAAATACCACAGGGTTGTCGCTTCCAAGCTCGCTGTGGAAAAACCCATCCAGCGTGCTTTAGCACTCCAACTCAGTTAAGCCAAATTGAACCAGGACGTTTATCAAACTGCCACCTATTTACCAATACCGGTAACTAGTAGCAACACACCGCATTCTATAGGCAGTATTTAGGAGACACTATGAGCAAGCCTGTTGGAACACCGATTATCGAAGGTAAAAATCTTATTAAAGATTTCTCGGTAAACAGTAACTCACTTAAAAAATCAAAGATGCGTGCGATTAACGATGTGTCTTTCAAAATGTACAAAAGCCGTGGCTTAGCTGTGGTTGGCGAATCAGGCTCTGGTAAATCAACCACAGCTAAAATGATCGCCAAAATGTACGCACCAAGTGGCGGCCATATTGAATATTACGGACGTGATATTCAAACCATTAGCAGCCGTGATGACGTAATGAAATACCGTCAAGGTGTACAAATGGTATGGCAAGATCCGTTTGGATCATTAAACCCTACTCATACTATTTTTCACCATATTGCGCGCCCATTACTGATTCACAATAAAGTGTCATCTGGTAATAAAAAAGAGCTTGAAGAGACGGTTTACAACCTACTTGAGCAAGTGGGTTTGATTCCACCTAAAGCCACTGCAGCAAAATTCCCGCACCAGCTTTCAGGTGGCCAACGTCAGCGTGTCAACTTAGCACGTAACATTGCGGTTGGCGCTGAAGTGGTACTGGCTGATGAACCAACGTCAATGCTTGATGTATCGATTCGTGCAGGTGTTCTTAACTTGATGGAAGAGATGAAGTTTGAGCGTGAAATGGCGCTGCTTTACATCACTCACGATATCGCAACAGCTCGTTATATTGCTGAAGATCTTGCGGTTATGTATGTCGGCCATATGGTTGAGTGGGGCGATACGGAAGAGATCATTCATAATCCACAGCACCCATACACCCAACTCTTAGTGTCAGCGGTACCGGATCCAAGCAAATCGATCCATACCAAACTAAAAGGTAATAAAGGTGAAATTCCGTTATGGACGCCTGAAAGCTTTGGCTGTCCATTTGCTGGTCGTTGTATGCAAGCAACAGATAAATGTCGTGAAAAATTGCCAGCCGTTACTCAATTATCTGATAACCACTTTGTGCGTTGTTACTTATACGAAAACTAAGTAATAAAGCCAACGTTATAAAAATTTAGCATCAATAACACGTTTACTTTTATTTCCATGTTATTTGTCGCTCAAGCAATTCAGTGATGGTTCCCATAAGGAGCCATCACTTATTAGCGACATTGGAGGCCCTATGCAGCTGTTAATTAATCACCTTGGTTATGAGCGCTTTAATACAAAGCAGGCTTTATTACAAACAACATCTCAAACACTGTCAGGCCATGCCGAATTAGTGTGCAATCAAACTAACCAAACTATTATGCAGCTGCCATTAGTTGCGTGTGGCACCACCGCACAATGGCATACGGGCAATATTTATAAGATTGATTTTTCGACTTTCCAAAATAGCGGCGAATACCGTATTCGCTATGCCAACATCGAATCTTCTGTTTTCAGCATTGCTGAAGGCATATTAATGCAACGTACTTTCAGTGATGTTTTGCACTATTTCAAATCACAACGTTGCAGTGGTATTTACGATCAAGCTGATAGCCAAGCACAATTACTCAACAGCGATATCAGCGTTGATGTTCATGGTGGTTGGTATGACGCATCAGGTGATGTCAGTAAATATTTAAGTCACCTTTCTTACGCTAACTTCCTCAATCCTCAACAAACACCGATGATTGTTTGGAACATGCTAAAAGCGTATGAAATCGCTGAAGATCAAACTGATGTAGCTGATTTCACGCGTGTACGTTTATTAGAAGAAGCGTTATTTGGCACCGATTTTTTAGTGCGAATGCAAAGTGATGACGGCTTCTTTTTCATGACCGTGTTTGATAAATGGAGCAAGTCACCAGCACAACGTGATATCTGTGCTTATGCTACCCAAGACGGTATTAAAACTGATGATTATCAAGCAGGTTTCCGTCAAGGTGGTGGCGTCGCAATAGCAGCACTCGCGGCAGCGGCACGGATCACAACCTTACCTTCTTGCTCACGTATTCCTCATTGTGATGCCTACCAAAGCGAGCACTATTTGCATGCTGCAGAGCGTGGCTATTGGCATTTAAAACAACACAATATCAATTATCTTAACGATAATGCTGAAAATATTATTGATGAATACTGCGCCTTATTAGCTGCGGTAGAGCTTTATCGCGCCACCCATCAACAGCGTTATTTAACTGAAATGCGTGATTGGGCCCAACGCCTAAGTCAACGTCAAATGTCAGATGAAAACATTAACCATTACTGGTCAGCAACCACAGATGGCAGTCGTCCTTATTATCATGCAGCAGAAGCAGGCTTACCTGCGATTGCACTGATGCAATATTTAGCTGCCGAACCTGAAACCAAACACCAGCAACAATTACACCCAGTACTGGTAAATGCCCTTAATTTTGAATTGACGTTAACCGCTGAAGTTAATAACCCGTTTGGCTATCCACGTCAGTACACTAAAGCCGTTGATGGTGATAAGCAAACCGCTTTCTTTGTTGCCCATAACAATGAATCTGGTTATTGGTGGCAAGGTGAAAATGCCCGTATCGCTTCCCTTGCGAGCATGGCATTTATGGCACAAACCCACCTCACTGATGACGTATTAAAGCAACAATTAATGCAATATGGTCAACAACTTATGAATTGGATTTTAGGCCTAAATCCTTTTGATATGTGCATGTTAGATGGTCATGGTCACAATAACCCTGATTACCTGCCTGAGCTTGGTTTTAGTAATGCTAAAGGTGGGGTTTGCAATGGCATCACTTCAGGTTTTGAAAATGAGCAAGATATTGCCTTTAATCCTGTAGGACAAAAAGATGACATGCTGCAAAACTGGCGTTGGGGCGAACAATGGATCCCCCATGGTGGTTGGTATTTATTAGCTACTACGCTGCAATTCAAGGAGCGTCACCATGGCTGATTTTCCATTTACCTATCTTGTGGGTGTTGATGGCGGAGGTACCTCTTGCCGCGCCCGTATTTGCGATTTAGATGGCAATATTCTCGGTGAAGCAAAAACAGGCAGTGCCAATATTTTACTTGGTGGTGATATTGCCATGGCTTCAATTCAACAAGCCATTGCTCTTGCTGCTCAACAAGCACAATTAACCACTAATGATTATCCAAACATGTCTGTCGGATTAGCTCTTGCTGGGGCTGAACAACAACAAGCGTGGCATGCATTCATGCAACAACCTCACCCATACGGTGCCATTACGCTAAATACTGATGCATATGGCGCTTGTTTAGGTGCTTGGGGAGGGCAAGATGGCGCGATCCTCATTGCAGGCACCGGATCTTGCGGCATTTTATTGCAAGACGGTAAGCAGTATGTGGTCGGTGGACGTGAGTTTCCGATCTCCGATCAAGGCAGCGGCGCCATTATGGGACTGCACCTGATCCAACAAGTCTTACTCAGTGTTGATGGCATCGTGGCAACAACTGAGTTAGCCCAGCATGTATTAAACCATTTTGAGCATGATATTGATGCGATTGTTAGTTGGTCAAAAACGGCACGTCCTTGCGATTATGGTCAATTCTCTCCGGCAATCTTTAGCTTTGCCGCCCAAAACGATTCACTCGCAGTGTCATTGTTACAACAAACGGCTGCAGATATTGAAATGTGGATGCAAGCGTTAATTGTGCGTGGCGCAAGCCGTATTTGCCTAATGGGCGGTATTGGTGAACGCATTCAAACATGGCTAACTCCACCGATGCAGCAACGACTAGCAACGCCGCAAGGTGATGCAATGGACGGCGCTATTGCTATGGCGCGTGGCAATCACAACTTATTTGTACGTTAAGGAAGTAAAAATGACTTATCGTCTTGATTTTACAGTAATAGAGAAAGCTGAAGGCTATTGCCGCTATGCGTTAAGTTTACATAACTTAACCGATCAAGCGTTGCATGGATGGTCACTGTATTTCTTCGTTAGCCGTTGCATTGATCCAGCCAGTGTTTCTGTTGGTAGTATTAGCCAAATTGGCAGCTACAGCCAATTATCCCAATTGCCACCGTTAATGGCTAATGGACACTTTTATACTGAATTTACCATGAGAACAATGCCATTCAACTTACATGATGATGGCATCAATGAAGCATTTATCGCATTAAATAACGAAAATGCTTTGATCCAACCGTTAAAAGTCCACACCACTACCATTAATTTAGATCAAGATCCGATCGAGCGCTTCTGTACGCCATTACCAAGTGTTGGTTGTGATATTGCGTTAATTCCCCAACCTAATCACTTAACTCGACTTCAAGGTGAGTTTGTTTTTAACCAATTTACCGCTCTTGAAACTCCACCAATCTTAGCGCAAGGGGCGATAAACTGGTTAAGCGCTGAATATAAAAAGCATTTTAACGAAGCAATGCCAATTAGCCCTCAGGGCAATATCCATTATCACGTTAATAATGACATTATTGAACATGGCTACCAATTACTGATCGAAACTGACAATATTTGGATCCATGCTAGTTCAGCCACTGGCTTTGTCCATGCAACATCAACCTTATTGCAATTGCTGCCTACGCGTCCAAGCCATGTTGTCGATGCCGCTTACTGCTTACCAATGGTAGAAATTAGCGATCAACCTCATTATAGCTACCGTGGCATGATGCTTGACTGCGGGCGTCATTTTCATCCCGTAGATCGAATTAAACATCTTCTGGATCAATTAGCGCGCTATAAATTTAATACATTCCATTGGCACCTAACCGACGATGAAGGCTGGCGAATTGAAATTGACGCCTACCCTCAATTAACCGAGATTGGTGCATGGCGCGGCCCAAATGAAATTATTGCGCCACAATTTAGTCATATCGATCAACGCTATGGCGGTTTTTATACCAAACAAGATATTCGTGATGTGATTGCTTATGCCAGCGATCGTGGCATTAGTATCATTCCTGAAATTGATATTCCTGGTCATTGCCGTGCGGCGATTTTATCGCTCCCTGAGCTGTTACAAGATCCAAACGATCATTCGGTATATCGCAGTATTCAGAACTACCCTGACAATATTTTATCACCAGCATTAGCGGGAACTTACACCTTCATTAAAACCGTACTTGAAGAAGTATGCGAACTATTTCCTGCACCTTTTGTGCATATTGGTGCCGATGAAGTGCCTAAAGGCGTATGGACCGATAGTGCTGCGTGCCAACAATTAATGGCTGATAACAACTACCACGACCCAATGGAATTACAAGGTCACCTATTGCGTTTTGCCGAACAAATATTACAAGCGCAAGGCAAACGAATGATGGGCTGGGAAGAAGCAACCCATGGTAATAAAGTCAGTAAAGACACCGTAATTTATTCATGGACCAATGAAGAAGCCGGCCTTGAATGCGTGAAAAATGGCTTTGATGTAGTCATGCAACCCGCACAAGCGACCTATCTCGATCTGGCTCAAGGTTACTCTGCTGATGAGGCTGGCGTCGATTGGGCCGGTAAATTAACACTGGATAATGTTTACAATTATCATCCACTTAGCATGCTGACGGAGCAAAATTCTGCGCGGCAGCACATTTTAGGCATTCAAACTGCACTTTGGTCAGAATTAATTAATAACCAAAGCAGATTTGAATATATGATTTATCCGCGCTTACTGGCGGTATCGGAGATCTGCTGGAGTAAACCACAACATCGTAACTGGGATGACTTTAAAGCACGCTTAAAAGGTCAACTTAACTATCTAGACAAGGCGGGAATTAATTACCGCCACTGTGAATAACCACGTACACAGAACAGTAAATATTTTAAGGATTAGAAATAATGAAATACGGTTATTTTGACAACGGCAATAAAGAGTATGTTATCACTCGACCTGATGTCCCAGCACCATGGACCAACTACCTTGGTACTGAAAAGTTCTGTACAGTGATTTCACAAAATGCCGGTGGTTACTCTTTCTATAAGTCACCAGAATACAATCGCGTTACTAAATTCCGTCCCAATGCGACCTTTGATCGTCCAGGGCATTATGTTTACCTACGCGATGATGCGACAGGTGATTACTGGTCAATTTCATGGCAGCCAGTGGCGAAAAGTCTTGATGAAGCTAAATATGAAGTACGTCACGGCTTGTCATACTCAAAATTTGCTTGTGAATACAATGGTATTTCAGCACAAAAAACATTATTCGTACCGATTGGCGAAGATGCTGAAATTTGGGATGTCGTCCTAAAAAACACCACTGATGAAGTACGAACTATTAGTGCGTTCTCATTTGTTGAATTTTCATTTAGCCACATTCAATCTGATAACCAAAACCATCAGATGAGTCTTTATTCTGCAGGTACATCTTATGAAGATGGCGTGATTGAATACGACTTGTATTACAACACCAAAGAGAAAGAAGGTTACTACTACCTAGCATCAAGCTTTGCTCCTGATAGCTATGATGGCCAACGCGATACTTTCATCGGTGCATACCGTGATGAATCTAATCCAATTGCAGTTGAGAAAGGTCGTTGTTCTAACCACGTGCAAACTTGTTACAACCATTGTGGTTCGCTGCACAAGCAATTTACGCTGCAACCTGGTGAAGAAATTCGCTTTAACTACATTCTAGGTATTGGTAAAAACGAAGGCCAACGTCTACGTCAAAAGTACCAAGACAACGCTGTTGTTGATGCTGCATTTGCTGAAATTAAGCACCACTGGGAAAGCCGCTGCAACAAGTTTAAAGTAACATCGCCAAATGAAGGCCTTGATACCATGATCAATGCTTGGACACTATACCAAGCAGAAACGTGTGTTGTATGGTCTCGCTTTGCTTCATTTATCGAAGTCGGTGGTCGTACTGGTCTTGGTTACCGTGATACCGCACAAGATGCTATCTCTGTGCCACACTCTAATCCAGCAATGACACGTAAGCGTTTAGTTGATTTACTTCGCGGCCAAGTGCAAGCGGGTTATGGTTTACACCTATTTGATCCTGATTGGTTCGATCCAGACATGGCTGATGTGGAACCATCAAAATCACCAACAGTAGTACCAACACCAAGTGATGCTGATAAGATCCACGGTATTGATGATACTTGTTCAGATGACCATCTATGGTTAGTCCCTACTATCTGTAAGTACGTGACAGAAACTGGCGAAGAAAGCTTCCTTGACGAAGTGATCCCATACGCTGACGGTGGTGATGCAACTGTTTATGATCATATGAAAGCAGCGCTTGATTTCTCTGCCGAATATGTAGGTCAAACTGGTATTTGTAAAGGTCTACGTGCCGATTGGAATGACTGCCTAAACTTAGGTGGCGGTGAATCAGCAATGGTATCGTTCCTTCACTTCTGGGCACTACAAGAATTTATTCAACTCGCTAAATACCAAGGTAAAACAGCAGATGTTGAAAAATACACTGAAATGGCTGCCAATGTACGTGAAGCATGTGAAACCCATTTATGGGATGACGAAGGCGGCTGGTACATTCGTGGTTTAACCAAAAATGGCGACAAGATTGGTACAGCACAGCAAACAGAAGGCCGTATTCACCTAGAGTCAAATACCCTTGCTGTTCTATCTGGCATGGCATCACAAGATCGTGGTGAACAAGCGATGGATGCGGTAGATGAAAATCTTTACTCAGACTATGGCTTACATCTTAATGCACCATCATTCTCAACCCCTAACGATGACATTGGTTTCGTAACTCGTGTATATCAAGGCGTGAAAGAAAATGGCGCGATCTTCTCGCATCCAAACCCATGGGCATGGGTAGCTGAAGCAAAACTAGGTCGTGGCGACCGTGCAATGAAATTCTATGATGCACTAAACCCATACAACCAAAACGACATGATTGAAACACGTATGGCTGAACCTTATTCTTACGTGCAATTTATTATGGGCCGCGATCACCAAGATCATGGTCGTGCTAACCACCCATGGTTAACAGGTACTTCTGGTTGGGCTTACTTTGCTGTCACTAACTTTATTCTTGGAGTTCAGACAGGTTTTGATGGCCTAACTATTAATCCATGTATTCCAACTGAATGGCCTGGATTTGAAGTAACGCGTGAATGGCGTGGTGCGACGTACAATATTAATGTAACTAACCCAGATCATGTTAGCAAAGGCATTAAGTCTATCACCCTTAATGGTCAGCCGGTTGATGGTGCAATTGCCCCTCAAGCTGAAGGCTCTGTGAATACCGTTACGGTTGTAATGGGCTAATCACTTTTAGGGGAGTAGCTTTTACTCCCCATTTTATTTTGCGAGAGAAATAGGAGTTCCTCCATGATTCAATTTGGAACCGGTGGTTGGCGTGCCTTTATTGGTGAAGAGTTTACCCAAGCGAATGTACGTTTAGTTGCACAAGCAATTGCTAACATCATGATCACCGAAGCAGTCACTGATAAAGGATTTATCATCGGTTATGACCGTCGCTTTTTATCAGATAAAGCTGCAACTTGGTTTGCTGAAGTATTAGCAGGAAATAATATCAAATGTAGTTTTATCAATCGCTTTGTACCAACACCGATCGTGATGTTTAAAGCCAAACAAACTGGTGCTATTTACTCAGCATGTATTACTGCATCGCATAATCCAGCAGATTACAACGGCATTAAAGTGTTCATCGAAGGCGGTCGTGATGCTGACGAGATCATTACGCAAAAGATTGAACAACAAATTGCAGTACTGACGGATGCTGATATTAAGCTGGTTGATTTTGAACAAGCACAACGCGATAAATTAATTGAAATCATCAATCCAATGAACGAATTTGTTGATTCTGTGATTGATTTACTTGATTTAGAAGCGATCAAACAAGCTAACTTACGAGTACTTATCGACCCAATGTTTGGCGTTGCTAAAAATGCATTACAAACGGTATTGATCACTGGTCGTTGTGATGTTGATGTTATCAACGATGGTGAAAACCCAGGTTTTGGCGGCTTAATGCCATCACCAAGTGCTGCAACTCTTTATCGTCTTAAACATTTAGTCGCTCAAGAAGGCTATGACATTGGTATTGGTACCGATGGCGATGCTGATCGTTTAGGTATTATTGATGAAAAAGGTAACTTCATTCATCCTAATGAAGTGTTACTACTACTGTATTACTACCTATTAGAATATAAAGGCTGGAAAGGCTCTGTTGTGCGTAATATCGCTACAACCCATTTACTTGATAAAGTCGCTGCAGCCTATGGTGAAAAGTCATTTGAAGTACCAGTTGGCTTTAAGCATATCAGCTCACAAATGGAAGCCGATGACTCATTACTGGGTGGTGAAAGCTCAGGTGGCCTGACTATTCGTGGCCATATTAAGGGTAAAGATGGCATTTTCGCATCAAGTTTATTAGTTGAAATGATCAGTTCAACGGGTAAAAAATTATCTGAATTATTAGATGAAATTTATACTCGCTTTGGCTATGCCTATACAGCAGAAGGCGATTGCACCTTTAAAGCTGCTGAGCGTGATCGTCTTTATAATAAAATTTATATCGAAAAATCATTACCTGCATTTGATTACGAAATAGAAAAAGTCAGCTATGCCGATGGTGCGAAAGTTTACTTTACCAATGGTGGCTGGGCGATTGCACGTTTCTCAGGTACAGAACCATTACTACGTCTGTTTGTAGAAATGGAAGATCAAACCCAAGCTGAAGCTGTTTTATTACAATTTAAACAATTTCTTGCAGTATAAACAGTTAGATATTTTCATTGCTAAGTCCTAGTAACACGCCCTATAGCTGTTACATTGTGCAGATCAAATACTTTGATCTTTGCCACTGGGTAGTCGATTGACTACCCTTTTCTTTATTATTTAATTGCTATTAACATAATTAATAATAATTCAATCTTGCTCACAAACTGTGTTTTTTTCGCTTTCAAACCGCTAAAAAACGTATGACCTCACATACAATTGCTCGCTTTAGGTCCATGCTTATTCCGTAAACAAAACTTTCTACGTTATGTAATAAGGGGTTGTTATGAAAAAGGCCATCATTGCTATCACTATAATCGCGCTCGCGGTATTGTTTAGCGAACATTTTCATTCATTCTCAGTAGGTTTTAGCTTAGCGATGGTCGCAGTTAGCTGTGGCTACCTAATCGCCTATCAAGCGATCCTGCGACCACAATATGCGATGAGTTTTTTAGTTACAGCAGCATTAGTTAAACTCGCGATCACTGTTATTGGTGTTATTTGGATATTTGCAGCCGATATTATTCATTCACCACTTACATTTCTTATCGCGTACACCTTGTTCTCTGTCATTATTACTTACGCTGTTTCCCGCTACCGCGCCCATCGCCGTGATATTAGTAACCAACAACAACGTGAAATTTTCCACACCGGTCTCTATGAGGAATTGAAATAGATTTCTCCAGACATAAAACAGCCCTAATCTTTCTGTTAGGGCTGTTCTGTATAATGTAAAGTGGACCAGACTTACCGCTAAGACTCCTGTTTATAACTACTGTCATTCGCTACAGTGAGGTTACGAACGAGATAGGGAATCTATTATCTGCACGTTGTAGAGTTATTGTTTTAGCTACTTTTTTTATTGGTATCTTTAATGCTCAAACACATGATGAGTAGATCACGGATAGCTAGTGCCTCCCTTCCGAGATGACGGATAATAGCCCGCGCTATAATCACCATTTTCTACAGACGAAAAAAAACCTGAATCTTTCGATTCAGGTTTATTCAATAATGTGAAGTGGACGGGACTTGCCATTCCGAACATCAGCGCGTCCCCCTGCCCGACAGGCCGCTAAGCTTCCCAATAAAAAGCCTAACCAACTGAACTACCACACTATCGTTATCATTTCCTATAGACGAAAAAAAACCTGAATCTTTCGACTCAGGTTTCTTCAATAATGGCGGAGTGGACGGGACTCGAACCCGCGACCCCCGGCGTGACAGGCCGGTATTCTAACCAACTGAACTACCACTCCGCAGTGTCTATTCAGCATTTAAGCAATTTGAAACTTAGCAATGTCCTACTCTCACATGGGGAGACCCCACACTACCATCGGCGCTACAACGTTTCACTTCTGAGTTCGGCATGGGATCAGGTGGTACCGCTGCGCTATGGTCGCTAAGTAAATTCTGTGTCTATTACCGTTAATCAATAACAATAATATAAATTTAAAGCCTGGCGATGTCCTACTCTCACATGGGGAGACCCCACACTACCATCGGCGCTATTACGTTTCACTACTGAGTTCGGCATGGGATCAGGTGGGTCCATAACGCTATGGTCGCCAAGCAAATTCGACGTGAAAGGATTCACTAATATCGCGATGCCATGGATGGCAAGGAGCGATGTGACCTAACACTAAATCTGGAAATTATCTAACTAGTTGTTCTCACACTCATTCAAGCGTTTGTAGAGTCCGTCTCTTCTCTTTAGAGAAGAAAAACCCCTTGGGTGTTGTATGGTTAAGCCTCACGGGCAATTAGTATCAGTTAGCTCAATGCCTCACAGCACTTACACACCTGACCTATCAACGTTGTAGTCTTCAACAACCCTTTAGAG